>CAZNYE010000384.1:0-2409 GCA_964577185.1 uncultured Pseudomonadales bacterium
CTCTGTGGAAGGAGAATGCGCAGAAAGTACAGGAGTCGGCTGCTGCCAAGTTAATGCAGGCGGACGCGGCGGACGATGAGGTCACGGGTGCCAGGCTGAGAAGAGAGGCAAAAGAGCTTTCTGCACAAGCCACGTGGCTCGACGAGACCCATGTCCAGATCATCATCAGCGAAGCGCAGAACGAGGTGGCGGAGTTTGCTAAGTGGGGCTTCGACATCGTTCCTCACCGAGCATTGATGAAACGGGGCTTTGAAACTGACGATGGAAAGCGAGTAGACGTTGAAACCGCGTTCAAGAACCCGGAACACCCGTTTCGCGTTGCTATTGTCTGTGCCATGTGGCTGACAGGCTTCGACATTGAGTGCCTGTCCACGCTCTATATCGACAAGCCCATGAAGGCGCATACGCTGATGCAGGCGATCGCGCGGGCGAACCGAGTGTATCCGGGCGAGGAATTCGGCTTAATCGTCGATTACAACGGGATGCTCAGGAGCTTACGCGAAGCGCTTGCGCAGTACGCGCTCGGTGATGGCGGCACTGGCGACGAAGATATCGTCACGCCCATTGAAGAACGAGTGCAGGCACTGATCGAGGCAATAAAGGCAACCGAAGCCCACTTGCGGAGTCTGGATTTCGACCCGGCCGCACTGACCGGCACGAAAGGATTCGACCGTATTCGAGAGATTAGAAATGGCGTGGAGGCAGTGTCCCGAAGCGACGATGCAAAACTCCGGTTCGAGATTTTGTCCCGTTCGGTGTTCTCACGCTTCAAGGCACTGGTGGCCGAGCCATCGGCGTACGCATTTGCCGAGCGTCACGACAACATCGAGGCGATATACAAGAAACTCTCCGAGCGGCGGGACACGGCGGATGTCACAGAGCTACTCAAGGCATTACACCGAATAGTTAATCAAGCAATCAGCATAGAGGAAACCGGAGAGTATCAAACGAAGGCTCTGCAGCTCGACTTGAGCGATATCGACTTGGAAAAACTGCGCGAGGAGTTCGCCAAAAACGTACGCCACAAAGCAACGGCAATTCAGGTGATTCGAGAGCTTGTTGAGCGGAAGCTCGCAGCGATGCTGGCAAAGAACCCAATGAGGATGGATTATCAGGAGAAGTACTCACGAATCGTCGAGGACTACAACCGCGAGAAGGACCGCGCGACTGTGGAAGAGACTTTTCGGCGCCTAACGGAGCTGATAGAAGAGCTCGACGCCGAACAAGTGCGTGCCGTTGAAGAAGGTCTGTCGGAGGACGAGCTTGCATTATTCGACCTTCTGAAGAAAGACAGCCTTGGCAAGAGGGAAAGGGAACGCGTCAAACAAGCAAGCCGGGAACTTCTCGCCGCTATCGAGGAGCGCCTGCAAACGCTAGACCGCTTTTGGGAAAAGGAACAGACAAAGGCGGATGTTAAGGCGTTGATCCTAGATGAGGTCTACATCAAACTACCCTCACCTCCCTTTTCCAAAGAGGAAAAGCAGGCTATGGCGGATAAGGTGTATTCGCATGTGTGGCAACAGGCGGTGAAGGGAGAGATTGCAGAGGCGGCGTAGATGCTCACGGTGCATTGGTCTGCCGGAATGCCTTGAATTCGGAACAAGCCTCGTGGAACTCTCGCAAGCATCCTTTCTTTATGCAAATCTTCGAGGGCTCGCGTACGGTCTAGCCCTTGGATTGCTGATTGTGCTACTGGGCTCCTTGGTGGAATTCGTCTCTGAGTCAGCGACTTACACGCCGTTCATGAAGCTGCGCACCCTAGTGGGATACACAATCTTTGTGTACCTGTGTTGCCTGACAAAAATTGTGAACAACAATATCTTCGGCATCTCGGTTGCTTTCAAAATCCTCGTATCGTTTAGGCGCCCACTGATCAATCCTGTCGATGCGGTCCCGCAGAGTATTGAGCTTTTCACCGACAACTATTTTGTCCATCGGTTAATCCTTTCGGCCATTACGCGCTCACGCAGTCGTCCAAAATCCTCTTGCTCGATGAGGTGGCGCACATAGAGGGCACCGAAGCATTCGTCCGACCCGAATAACCGAGTGCCCTTTAGTGCACTTCTAGTGATCGGCTGGGGTACTTCATACAGATCCACGATGTCGGCTGGCCAGCCCGTCGCCTGAATGATTTTCTGGCCAAGCTCAAAGATCGTCTCCGCAGGGAGGGGCCCAGTGTCCAGCAAGCCCAAATCAATGTCGCTGTCGAATCGGGCACGATCCTCCGACATTGACCCAAACAACATCGCCAAACATAAGCTAGGGCGCATGTCTTGTAGTAACGTCTTGAGCTGCTGTTCAACTTCGACCATGGTCAGTGATTCTAGCAAGTTCGTCACACCTAGTATTGGCGAGATTGTCGCCACGTTCCCCCACCACCACACCGCACACGCGCGCAGAAGCGATTGT
>CAZNYE010000385.1:0-2245 GCA_964577185.1 uncultured Pseudomonadales bacterium
AGCAGGTCACCGAGTTTAAGGAAGGCCTGCTTCCCTGGGGTTTGCAGCACGGCGTGGCGCTGGTGTTCGATGAATATGATGCCGGTCGTCCAGACGTGATGTTCGTGATTCAGCGAGTGTTGGAAGCAGATGGCAAACTCACCTTGCTCGATCAAAGCCGTGTGGTTACCGCGCACCCGCATTTCCGTCTGTTCGCGACCACCAATACCATCGGACTTGGTGACACGACCGGTCTGTATCACGGCACTCAGCAGGTCAACCAGGGACAGATGGACCGCTGGAACATAGTGACGACGCTCAATTATTTGCGCTCCGATGCGGAGGTGGCGATCGTCTTGTCCAAGGTGCCGGAGTGGAAGGGGGAAGAGGAACAGGCGCTCGTTCGGCGTATGGTGGGGGTTGCGGAGCTGACGCGACGCGGATTCATGCAGGGGGAAGTCTCGGTGGTCATGTCTCCGCGGACCGTCATGACCTGGGCGGAGAACATGATCATTTTGAAGGACTGTGGGCTTGCGTTTCGCCTCACTTTCTTGAACAAGTGTGACGAGCTCGAGCGCCCTACCGTGGCCGAATACTATCAACGTGCCATGGGCGAGGATCTGGGCGACTTGACGCAAGAGATCACACTGGAGGGCAAGGGATAGTCTCGACCACGTTCAAGGGTCGAACTTCAATGCGTCATGGCTGAACGACCCGCCCGAGAATCGCCAATCGAAGAGTTCAAGCAGGCGGCTCAGGCGGCCATGCGCGCCGTTTCACATGACGATGTGCTGGAAGTCTCCTTCACCACGGGCACACCAAAGCTCGCGGGTTCAACTGCCCAAATCCCGCTGCCAAAACTTGGTTGCGACCGCTTTGAACTCAACGCAATCCGCGGAGTGGGGGATGAATTCGCCCTACGGCGACGCTATCACGACCCGCGTGTCCATGCCGCGGTTGCCCCCAAGGCGGGAGTTGGCCATGAGATGTTTCGCTGGATTGAGGAAGCGCGTGTGACCGCGGTCGGAACGCGCGACTTTGCCGGGGTGGCGAAGAATCTTGATGTGGCGCTCGAGTCCCTATGCCGTCAGGCTGCGTTCGACACCGTCACTACCGAGACCCAGGCGCCACTCTCCGTCGCCGTGGGACTGTTGGTGCGCCAGGCGCTGACTGGTCGTGAACTGCCGCCCTCGGCCGAGAATGTGGCGAGGCACTGGCGATCTTGGGTCAAGGAACGCGCCGGCGAGAGTATCGAGCAATTGAAGGTGCATGTAGACCAGCAGGAAATCTTCGCGCGCACTTGTCGACAGGTCTTCCATGACCTTGGCATCGAAGCTGAGTTCGACGATCCATTTGAGGGAGAGGTCGACGAGCAGACTGAATCCGAGGCCGACGCCGAAGAGGGCGACTTGAGTCTCACGCCCGATGAATCTCAAGGCCAGGATGAACAATCCGAGGAAGGGGAAGATACAGATTCAGTGGCGATGGAGATGTCCGCGGATGTGGACTTTTCTGAATTGCAAAGCGATTCAGATCAGGCGGAGGCACCGCCAGATACGCCTATGGACGAGTTTGGACGCATACGGCCGGATTTGAACTATTCCCCCTTCACTGAGGAGTTTGACGAGGAGGTGCGGGCGGGCGACCTTTGTCCACCCGATGAGCTCTTGAGATTGCGAAGCCTGCTCGATCAGCAGCTCCTCCCCTTGCGCACGGCTACTGCGCGACTCGCAAATCGCCTGCAAAGGCGCTTGCTCGCCCGTCAAAACCGCTCTTGGGAATTCAATTTGGAGGAGGGCATTCTCGATACCCACAGGCTCGCGAGCGTGGTCACCAACCCGAACACCGCGCTTGCCCACAAGCGCGAGCGAGATTCGGACTTCAGGGACACGCTGGTGTGCATGCTGATCGACAGTTCGGGGTCCATGCGCGGAAGATCCATCGGCATAGCCGCCATATGCGCCGATATTCTTGGGCGCACTCTTGAGCGCTGTTCGGTGAAGGTGGAAACGCTTGGCTTCACGACCAGTGCCTGGCGCGGAGGCAGATCGCGGGAACTCTGGATAGAGCAGGGTAAGCCCGCAAAGCCGGGGCGACTCAATGACCTCAGGCATATTGTCTACAAGTCGGCCGAGGAGCCATGGCGGCGGGTCAAGAACAACCTCGGCCTCATGATGCGAGAGGAATTGCTCAAGGAGAATATCGATGGCGAGGCACTGCTCTGGGCACACAACCGCATTGCGGTGCGTCCCGAGCAGCGCAAGAT
>CAZNYE010000386.1:0-1570 GCA_964577185.1 uncultured Pseudomonadales bacterium
CAATGAGAACTGCTCGAAAAAGACTGCCTAAGCTCTACTTTTTCTCAAGATCAAGGGCCGCAGAGTTGATACAAAAGGACAGCCCTGTCGGTTCGGGACCACCCGGAAAGACATGTCCAAGATGGGCGTCGCACTTGGTACAGAGCACTTCGGTGCGCACCATGAAGTGCGAACGGTCTTCCCGCGTGGCCAGAACCTCGTTCGACACGGGCGCGTAGAAGGCGGGCCAGCCAGTTCCGGAATCATATTTGGTATCCGATGTGAACAGTGGCTCCCCACAGCACACGCACTTGTATATTCCATCGGCCTTCTCGTTCCAGTACTTGCCGGTGAAGGCTGGTTCCGTTCCGGCGCAGCGCGTGACCGCGTAGGCTTCCGGACTCAGCTCTCGCTGCCATTCCTCGTTCGACTTTCGAGCATTATCTCGTTCCCCCGCACCTTCTTGAGACATTTTGCACCTCGCTCTTTGGAACAAGCCCTAGCGCCTGCTATCCTAGCTGATTCGCTTTCACAAGTAACTATGCCACCCCCAGCCCTGCAAGCGGGAATTCCTGCGCCTCAATTGGCAAGTCCCATAGACGCCTCCCACAAGCTCGCGCAGGTGGGATACGACCTTCGCGGCCCTGTGCACGACGAAGCCTTGCGCCTTGAGGCCGATGGACACAGCATCCTGAAGCTCAACATAGGCAATCCGGCGATTTTTGGGTTTGACACGCCCGCCGGGGTTCTCGACGCATTGGTGAACAACTTGCCGCGGGCACAGGGCTATTGTGAAGCAAAGGGCGTGGCAGAAGCTCGCGAAGCCGTGATCGAGTACTACCGTTCGCGCGGAATCGGGACACTTGAATTTGACAATGTGTTCATTGGCAACGGGGTGAGCGAACTCGTCGGCATTGCCTTACAGGGCTTTCTCAATCCTGGAGACGAAGTACTGGTGCCTTCGCCCGATTTCCCACTCTGGACCGATACCGTGCACCTCAACGGTGCCCGGCCGGTTCACTACCTGTGTGATGAATCGGCTGATTGGGCTCCGGATCTTGATGACCTCGCAACCAGAATCAGTCCTCGAACGCGGGCACTCGTGGTGATCAATCCCAACAATCCAACTGGCGCCGTGTACTCAGAGGACACGTTGCGCGCCATTGTCGAGCTCGCTGACCGTCACGACCTGACTCTCTTTGCCGACGAAATCTACGAGCGCATCGTCTTTGATGGACACAATCACATTCCTTTGGCAAGCCTCGCCGAGGAACAATTGGTGGTGACCTTTGGAGGACTGTCAAAAGCTTATAGGGCGGCTGGACTGCGAGTGGGTTGGATGCTGCTGTCCGGGGCGACCAAGAGGGCACGGAGCTATATTGATGGCCTGGCGGTGCTTGCCGCCATGCGTCTATGCGCGAACGTGCCCGGACAATACGCCATCAGTGCCGCGCTGCGTGGCTACCAGAGCGTCGATGATCTTGTTGCCCGAGGCGGGCGGCTCACGCTGCAAAGGGACTTCGTCGTGGAACGAATTCAACAAGTCGACGGCCTGACCTGCGTCAAGCCCAAGGGCGCACTCTATGTCTTC
>CAZNYE010000387.1:0-6267 GCA_964577185.1 uncultured Pseudomonadales bacterium
GAAACCCCACCACGCTTGACTTCGCCCAAATGCCAGAGTAGTGTTCGCCTTGCTCTAACCACACGGCTTGAACGGCCTGCTCAGATCCGCCTTGGTTGGCACTAGCGCGGCATCGAATTCGGAGGCCCACACTGGTTCGCGTTGTTCCCTGTTGAAATGCCGCTTGTTCATGACTGCCCCTCGTCTCATTCTGCTCAAGGCTTCAAGCCCAATAGCCCCCTCAATGAAAGTCAAAGCTGACTTCCGTTAGGCAGCGTCGGACCAAGAAAAAACGAGCAATAAGGCAAGAGGCCACACAACATAGCTTCCAGCGAAAGAAAGCAACAGTAGGGGGATCCAAGTTAAGTAATGCAAATATTCCATCATGTAAGGAAGTAACGTAGTGCCGAGAAAACCCCAATAAAGGACTTGAAGCACAATTGATACACTCCAAAATGCAAATTTGTAGGATTTTGTATTCATTTGATTGGGCTCGCTATAAGTAGTTCGCAGAATGCTTCGGGGACATCCTGTTTTTCTATAAGATAGAAAAACGTAGCTCCGCCAGCACCTTTGACTATGTTGCCCTTGATGACATCCGTGAACGCTATGTTGAATTTGAGCTCAAAGGCCCTCGTGGCGTTATTGTAGCTGACCTTTATGACTTCAACAACTTTGGGCGCAACTTTCCCTGCTGCCCATTGCACATAAATGCCAGCCGCTCTTGCGGCTTGGGCCAGGCGTGCTGGCGGTATAACAACTGTGCCTAAAAATAGTCCTGCCCTTAGCAAAGCTGTGCACTCGTTGATGATTTCGTCGTGGGTCATTTCCTTATTGTCTGGGTCTGAGTCTGGGTCTGCTGGAGCGGTCGGTGGTTTATATATATTCGGGGCTATGTTCATAACAGGGTCAAGAAAAACGGTTGGGGGCGTCCGAGCTTTGCCTCTCAACGTGCAATTGGGCGGTGTCTCGTCGTCTTCGCATTCCCATGTGTCCGCAGAAAAGAGGTCATATTCGTTCAACATTTGCTCCAAGTAAATGGCATCATTAATGTCGTGTCCGGTGATGGCCTCCTGAGCATTGGCGGCCGACATCAGTGTCAGTGCGAGTAGGAGTCCTTGGAGTGGGTTCATTGTTAGTTCCTTGCAATTTGGTGTTGCCGACAAATGGTGCCGGGCCATTGCGACATCAAAACGAAAATGAAGTCCCGTCTGTTCGCCTGAAACTGGGGAGCTACCCCGGTCGGGTTAAGGCTGTTGTATTCAACGGGTAACCCGACATGGCGGGAATCCGTTTTGATGTCGCTTTTTCCGGGACTCTTGCTGAGTCCTTAAGGCTGACTGAACGTGATCTTGCTCAAGCCATTTATTCAATGCTGTCCACTGGCTTCGGAGATGCTCTAGAAGCTCAGGATCGGAGTCTTTCAGCGCGGCAAAAATTGGAGTTGATTCAAATTCGGGATCGTTCGCTGCGTTTGTGTGGGCTTTCATACCAGAATGATTTGTAACTGTTGACTTGTATTTATGCGGGTTTCGGGTAATCGTCATGCAGCACCCCGGCAAAACGACATTTTTGGGTGTTTTTGTTACTTTGGTATGTAATTCCCATTACGATGATGATCCAGTGGGTTTCCGTTTCTCTTATTGACCCGACATAAGTGACGACATCAATTTTCTCCTTTGCGGCAAATGCTCCCTCGATCCGTTCTGAAAGGTAATCCCCGTCGGTCCCAGATGCTCCCCAAGTCTTGGTAACAGAAATATCCGAGGCGTCAGCCAAATCAAGCGTAGAAAGCGATTCACCGATTTGGGCGAGGACACCCTCTGGCAGCGCATGGTCAAAGCCGGAAATACCTTCGATCTCTCCCAAGACCCCGCGAAGAATGAGAAAGCTGTCGTTTTCAGAGGCGAAGGTGTCTACGCAGTTGAAGCCACAGCTCTGAGCAAAAAGCGGTGCGGAAATCGAGAAAGCAATAGTACCGACAAGAGCTATCAGCAGTCCTTTCATTTTGCCGCGCCCCTCTGAGGTTAAGCAAGGAAACCAAATGTAGCACGAAAGTGCAGGCAGTTGCCTATTTAGTCAATTCCATTTGGGAATCCTCCAATGTCATAGTTGCATCGGTTATCCGCTCTTTGGTCACATTGGGCTCGAAGATGCAAGTTCTAGAATGCTAGCGAAACTAATTGCCGAGATCTGCGAAACCCTCGACTATTGATATCCGCGAATCAAATGTCCTGACTCCCAGATTGATACTGCGCCACTGATGCAATGAAGTGCCGGGCGCGCTCGTAGGACACTTGATTCGCGGGCATCAATAGTCGTCCATCATTTGTCGCAAAATCTCGTTCGCTTGCTTGGGGTCAGCGGAACCCTTTGATGCGCGCATCACTTGACCCACGAGGAATCCCAAAACGCGTGTTTGCCCTGCCTTGTATTGCGCCACCTGCTCTTGATGGTCAGCAAGCACGGATTGCACCAATTCGGTGAGGGCGGAAGTGTCGCTGACTTGGGTGAATCCCTTCTCTTCAATGAGCAGGTCAACGTCGTGTTGCGTATCTGCCTCATCCCACAGCAGTCGAAACAGGTCGCGAAGACCCGCACTTGAGATGGTGCCATCGAGATTTCGCAGGGCGAGCAGCAAGCCCTGCCGCGGCGACACTGGACACCTGTCCATATCAAGGTTTGTGCGGTTCAGGCTGGCGCGCACTTGCCCGAGCAGGAGCTTTGCGAGCGAGTTGCCGAGTTCCGGCGGCGCGTCCTCGGTTGCCAAGAAAAGCGCCTGATCAAACCAATCCACCATATCCGGGTCGTTCGTAAGCCGCTTGGCATCCTTTGTGCTCAAGCCATGTTCGCGCATTAATCGGTTCGCCTTGACTTCTGGGAGCTCAGGCATCTCTTGGCGAACAGACCCGAGTAGCACGGCATCCACCGTGACCGGTAAGAGATCGGGGTCCGGGAAGTACCTGTAATCGTCGGAATACTCCTTGCCGCGCATGGCCTTGGTGGTGCCTGACACAGGATCAAATTGCCGCGTCTCACGCTCGACGCTCTGCCCCGATTCAAGCAAGCGCCGGTGACGGTCGGCTTCAAACTCAAGGGCTTGCCCAAGAAAGCGGAACGAATTGATGTTTTTGATCTCGGTACGTTCGCCGAGCTTCTCTTCCCCTAATGGACGAAGCGAGACGTTGGCGTCACAACGCATGGAGCCTTGACTCAAGTCACCGTCGCAGATTCGCAGGTGCTTCACGAGCCGATGTAGGTGACGAAAGCATGCGGCGGCTTGGCCGGGAGAGCGCAAGTCAGGTTCGGTGACAATCTCCAAGAGCGGCATACCCGAGCGATTGAAGTCGAGTGCGGTAAGTCCTGGATAGGCATCGTGAATGGACTTGCCTGCGTCCTCTTCGAGGTGGGCGCGGGTGATGCGAACCTCGAGTAACTCACCCTCATCCGTCTCTATCCTTATCTGGCCCGCTCCAACCACCGGCTGTTCGAACTGGCTGATCTGGTAGCCCTTGGGAAGATCCGGATAGAAATAATTTTTGCGATCAAAGGTACTGAACCCGGAAATCTCGGCGTTGATGGCAAGGCCGAAACGAAGCGCTTTCTTGAGCGCTTCCTCGTTCAACACTGGCAAGACCCCTGGAAGCCCCAAGTCGATGCCGCAGGCTTGCATGTTTGGCTCGGCCCCAAAGGCGGTGGCAGCCCCGGAGAACAGCTTCGAATCCGTGTTGAGCTGCACGTGCACTTCAAGGCCTATGACGGTTTCCCATTGCATTGAAGAAGAATTCCGGTCAAATGTTGGGTCTTTGCCTGTGCCAGTCGGTCACTTGCTGGTAGGCATGCGCGAGTTCAAGCAAGAGCGCATCGGAAAAGTGTGCGCCGATGAGCTGCATGCCGAGCGGCAATCCTTGATCAAAGCCGCAGGGAATCGAAAGGCTCGGTTGACCGGCGAGCGCGGCGGGGGTGGTAAAGCAATCCTGCTGGTACATGGCGATATGATCACTTGCGAGCGCACCGCGTTTGAAAGCGACGCCCGGACTGCTTGGGGTCAGCAGGAGGTCGACTTCTTCGAACGCTCGCGCGAATTCATCGCGAATCACGCGTCGAACACGCATTGCCTTCTTGTAGTAGGCGTCGTAATAGCCGTAGGAGAGGCAGTAGGTGCCGGTCAGTATGCGTCGCTTGACCTCTGGGCCAAAGGCTTCGGACCGCGAGTTTCGATAGAGTTCGTCGAGGGACGACGCATCGGTGGATCGATGTCCGTAGCGCACACCGTCAAAACGCGACAGATTTGAGGATGCCTCTGAACTCGCCAGCACATAGTAGGCAGGTATGGCGGCATAGGTCGAGGGAAGTGAGACCTCGACGAACTCTAGATTCAAGCCTTCAAATTGGTGTCTGGCCTCATCAAGGGCGCTCTCATAGGCCGCGCTGCCCAAGGATTCAAAGTACTCGCGCGGAAGCCCTATGCGAAACCTGGCTTCGGGCAGGGCGCCTGTGCCTGCGATCAACTCATCGAGATCTTCCACACCGCGCTCAGAGCAGGTTGAGTCCTTCGCGTCGAAACCAGCAATGGCGCGCAGTACAAGCGCAGCATCAAAGGCACTTCTGGTGATGGGGCCGGCCTGATCAAGGCTCGAAGCGAAGGCGATCATGCCAAATCTTGATACCCGGCCATAGGTGGGGCGAATGCCCGTGACACCGCATAGGGACGCCGGTTGGCGAATGGAGCCTCCGGTGTCTGTGCCTGTACTGGCCGCAGCGAGTCCAGCAGCTACACTAGCGGCGCTGCCTCCCGATGAGCCGCCGGTCACGCGGGAGAGATCCCAAGGATTCCCAACGGGGCCATAAGCGCTGTTCTCGTTGCTTGAACCCATGGCAAATTCATCCATGTTGCACTTGCCCAGAACGACAACTCCGGCAGCCGCCAATCTCTCAACGACCGTCGCATCATAGGGCGCGCGCCATCCTTCAAGAATCTTGGAGCCACAGGTGGTGACTTCGCCCTTGGTGCAGAAAAGATCCTTGTGTGCTATGGGAATGCCGAGTAAGGGTGTGGATTCGCCGTGCGAAATACGCTCGTCGGCTGCCTTGGCGTCGGCGCGTGCCGCATCCTCGTGAACGTTCAAAAAGCAGCCGATCTGAGGATTCAAGCGGGCGATGCGCTCAAGATGGTCTTCGCAGAGTTCCGTCGCAGAGCACTGCCCTGAATCGAGCAGGGCGCGTAACTCGGTGATCTCAAGGAAGGGGTCAGACATGTGAACGGCGATAGATTAATCGACGACCCTGGGTACGAGATAGAACCCTTCTCTCGCGATCGGTGCGCCGGACTGTAAGGTTTGTGGGTCCGGAGCTTCAGATATCTCATCCCGGCGCAATCTTTGTATCGCGTGAGCCGGATGCGCAAGCGGTTCGACACCCTCGGTATCAACAGCGCGCATGGCCTCGATCATATCGATGATGCGGGTAATATCCTGCCTCGCCCGGTCAAGTTCTGCTCCCTCGAAGTGCAGCGCCGCGAGGCGCGACAGATAGCCGATATCAAGCTCTTCTTTTGCGCGCCCTTGGTCAGCCAAGGTTTGTCCTTGTTTTGTCCGGCAGAGGTCGCGCGCGTTGGTTGTAAACCACTTGGCGGAAATGTCCGCACTCTTCAAGTACGATCGAATCCTTCTCGCCGTTTGGGGTTGGCCAGTATTGAAGATCGATCAATTGCTGTGTCCTAGACGCGAGGCTCGGTGAAGCCCACTAGCTTATCTCAACCAAGTCGTCGGTGTTGAGCGCCACGTGTGTGACCTGCCTGAGAAGGGCTGGTTCGAATTCCGCTTGGTTCAATGTATCCGCGCAGGATTGGCGCAGTTTCTCAAGGGCGGTGTGTGTCCCATGGATGCCGACGAGGCTCACCGAGGTGAGTTTTTCGCGTCGAAGATCGGATCCTGGTGCCTTGCCAAGACGCTCTCGCGTGCCTATGCAATCGCGTAGATCATCGGCCGTCTGAAAGGCGAGCCCGAATGAGGCCGCAAATGAATCGAGCTGGTCAAGCGGTCGACCGGCGCTTAAGAGTCCGAGTCGAAGCGCACAGCGAAACAAGGCACCTGTCTTCTTCGCTTGGATGTCCTTGAGAATCTCGAGGCTTTGGATGTCATCGGGCACTTCCATGTGCCCGACCCTCCGGGCGGTCGCGCCGTGCATCCTTGCTCCTGCAAGGATGTCACCCGGCACTTCCGTGTGCCGGTCCCTGCGGGCGGCTGCGCCGTGCATCTTTGCTCCTGCAAAGATGTCACCCTGTTC
>CAZNYE010000388.1:0-5591 GCA_964577185.1 uncultured Pseudomonadales bacterium
CGGTCAGCTCCGGGAAGGCGATGTCCAAATTTCGCAGCGCTCGCGCTCGCTGCTTGCCGGTGCGCGGTCCCCACGCCTTAAACACCTGCTCGGCGACAAAGGATGCCGCGCCGAGCGGCAGAATTTCAAACATTCGAAACAGACTCGAGAACAGGAATCCTTCAAGTCGCTGAATGAACTGGGCAAGGCGCGGTGCCTTCGTCAAGAGGCGCGTAGGCAGAAAGTACAAACGTGGCATACACTCATTGTGTCACAGCGGATGGACGTGTTCAGAGTCCGTATTATCAGCTTAAGGAGGTGAACAGTGCCAAAACCGAAGGAATCACGCAGCTTCTGGACTTGGGGCTATGCGTCGGATGAGCCGAGCGAATCCGAACGCGTCGAGATGGCGAAGCGAATTTCTCGCATGTTTGGAGAAGAGGTGACAGCGGCGAAGATTCCGCGAGTTGAGGACATAGCGCTTCGCCCGAGCCGAATCAAGGTGCCTTCACGACTCTCGGAGTGGGTGAGCGACTCAGCGCTTGAACGCATCACCCACACTCATGGCGGGCATTCCCTGGAGCTGCTGGAGGCATCGCGGGGCAAGTTTGCACATCCTCCGGATGCGGTCGCTCACCCGCGTAGCGAAGATGAACTCGAAGCCACGCTTCAGTGGTGCGATGCGTGTGGTATCACCGTCGTACCCTATGGCGGCGGCACGACGGTCGTGTGGGGTCTAGGCGTTCCGAAGGAATCCGAAGCCGGTGTGGTGATTGATCTTGACGAGCTCTCAGAAGTGCTGGAGGTGGATCCGGTGTCGCGCGCCGCGCGCATTCAGGCCGGCACCCTCGGCCCGCACATTGAGGATGCCTTGCGGCCGCAAGGATATACCTTGCGGCATTTTCCACAGAGCTTTCCCTGGTCGACGCTCGGTGGCTGGATTGCAACGCGCTCGGGAGGCCATTACGCGACAAACCATACCCACATAGACGATTTTGTGGAGTCGGCGCGCATGCTCACTGCGCGCGGTTGGTGGGAATCTCGGCGCCTTCCGGGGAGTGGTGCCGGTCCGAGTCCCGATCGATTGATTTGTGGTTCCGAAGGTATTCTCGGAGTCATTAGTGAAGCGTGGATGAGAATTCAGGAACGTCCAACCTTTCGCGCCACCGCCGGAGTGGTGTTCCCTTCGTGGAAGCAGGGTGCAGAGGCGACGAGGCATATAGTTCAAGCCAAACTGTGGCCGGCGAATTTGCGATTGCTCGACCCCGAAGAGGCGCGCCAGAGCGCGTCTCTTTCAGGTGAGGAGAGCCTTCTAATCATCGGCTTCGAATCGAGCGTCGCTTCTCAGCGTGGGCTGATGGCGCAGGCGGTTGAACTGGCGCGTGACACTGGCGGCAGGATTGAAGATGAACACATCAGGATTGATGATGGTTCCGGCGGCGCGACCGGGCGGGGAGGCGCGGTGGGCGCTTGGAGAAACAGCTTCATCGGCGTGAACGCCGGTCTCACCAACGGATTGGGGTTGCTTGCGGACACCTTTGAAACGGCCATTACCTGGGACAGGTGGGAAGCGTTTGATGCCGAGGTACGGCAAGCCGTGGGAGAAGTGCTTCAGCGCACCATGGGTGCTAGCGCGAGCCTTTCTTGCCGCTTTACACATGTCTATGTGGACGGTCCAGCGCCTTACTACTCGTTTCGCGGCAAGGTGCCCATAGGTGGCGAGAAAGAAATCTGGCAGGCGATTAAGGATGAGGCGGTGGACGCGGTTCTTAAGGCTGGAGGTACGGTGACCCACCACCACGCCGTGGGGCGCATGCACCGGGAAGGTTGGAAGAAACAGCGCCCGGAGCCCTTTGAATTGGTGCTGCGCGCCGCCAAGAAGACGCTTGATCCCGGCGGAATACTCAATCCGGGGGTGTTGTTTGCTCCTTAGCCAGATTCTTGGCGTGATTCCCATGAAAGTGCTCGCACTATGGCGAAGCACATGAGGATCAGCACCAGCGTGAAGGGTAGTCCAATAGAGATGGCCATGGCTTGCAGAGATTCCAAACCGCCGCCGAGCAAGAGGGCGACAGCAACCGCACCCTGAAACACGCACCAGAAGATGCGTTGCGGCATTGGGCCGTCAATCTTCCCTCCGGCAGTGATTGAATCTATAACCAGCGAGCCGGAATCAGCAGAAGTCACGAAAAAGACCACGATCAGAAAGATACTCACGATTGCGGTGAGCGTCGCGAGCGGCAGGCCTTGGAGCATGGAAAACAGGGCGGTTGGCAAATCGTACCCATCAATGACGTTCGCCCTCACTGGACTAGTTGCATCGCTCAGCACCTGTTCAATGGCGACGCCGCCAAAGACTGATACCCACAGACAAGATACAAGCGTGGGTGCGACGAGTACGCAGAGCATGAACTGGCGAACGGTGCGTCCGCGTGACACGCGCGCTATGAACAAGCCCACGAACGGTGACCAGGCAATCCACCATGCCCAATAGAAGGATGTCCAATCTTCGCGAAAGGCCGTGTCTTCGCGTCCCACGGGGTTTGACAGGGCGGGGAACTTTTGCGCGTAGGTGACGAGGCCGTTGAAGAAGTCACTCAGTATTGCCAGGGTGGGGCCGGCACAGAGCACGAAAAGCATGAGCAGTGCGGCTATTACCACGTTGATCTGAGAAAGAAGTTTGACACCGCGCACCATACCGCGCACCACTGAAGTGATTGCCAGGCTGGTGATGGCGATGATGAGCAATACCTGCACCCAGGGAGCAGATGCAACCCCGAACACATGATGAAGCCCGGCATTGGCCTGTTGTGCGCCGAGTCCGAGTGAGGTCGCGAGGCCGAAGAGCGCCGCGAAAACCGCCAGCGTGTCGATCGCGTGTCCCAATGGTCCCCAGACGCGATTCCCAAAAAGGGGATGAAAGGCGGAGCGTATGCTTAAGGGTAGGCCACGGTTGTAGGCGGCGAGTGCAAGTGCAAGGGCAACAACACCATAGATCGCCCAGGGATGCAGCCCCCAGTGATACATGGTGGCACCCAGCCCCATGCGCTTCGCCTGCTCCGCATTCGCGGTGATGATCCGGCCTTCATCATTGAGCAGTGGTGGGGTATCAAGCGGGCTGGAAACACCCATGTGAAACACGGGCTCAAGGGCGCCAAAGAACATGAGGCCGATGCCAACGCCCGCCGCAAACAGCAGTGCAAACCATGACGTGGTACTGAAATCCGGCGCTGCGTCAGCGCCACCTATCTTGATCTTGCCCCAGGGAGAGAGTGCGATGGCGACACAGAATAGGACAAAGGCGTCGGCCGATAGGATGAAGAACCAGTCAAAGTTGCTGGTCAGAGTGCTTCTCAGCCAGCCAAATAGACCGGCAGCCGTTTGCGGCATGGCCAGCGCGAGCAGTACAAACAAGATGATGCTGATGGCCGAAATCAAGAACACTGGGTTGTGGATATCGAAGCCATGCCCGAAGAGCTTTCCCGTGATGTTGTCTTGTCCGAGCCTGTGCTTCACTCTCGTTTCCGCGCCCATGCATGAGTGACGAACGTTTCAGTCTAAAGCTTCGTAAATGAGTGCGCCAATCTGTTAGGCTTCGCTGCCTTGGCTAGATTCCCTTCAAGGATCGAATATGCGCTATGAGACGCGGGTAGGTGGTCGCTATGCCAGCTACGTGCTGTTTGTTCTGACCATCGTCTATGTATTCAATTTCATTGATCGTCAGATTCTTTCGATCCTTGCGCAGCCCATTAAGGAAGATCTCGGGATCTCTGATGCAGATCTTGGATTCCTTTTCGGAACCGCCTTCGCCGTCTTCTACGCCGTTTTTGGCATACCCTTGGGAAGGCTGGCCGATACTTGGCATCGGGTGCGCTTGATCTCCATCGGGCTCTCATTTTGGAGCCTCATGACGGCACTTTCCGGCTTTTCACGTAACTTCATGCAGCTGGCGGTATGTCGGTTCGGTGTGGGCATTGGAGAGGCAAGTGCGAGCCCGGCCGCCTTCTCGATGCTCTCGGATTACTTTTCACCTCGCGTTCGCGCCATAGTGATTGCCATCTATTCGGGTGGACTCTACATAGGTGCTGGTGTGGGGATATTTCTCGGCGGGGCCATTACCGATAGCTGGAACGCCGCCTTCCCCGATTCGAGTTTGGCACCCCTGGGTCTTAGAGGGTGGCAGGCGGCCTTTCTTGCCGTCGGTTTGCCTGGCCTGTTACTTGCGATTTGGGTGTGGACCATGCGCGAGCCGGTGCGAGGCATGAGCGAAGGCATAGGCCAAGCTCAGCAAGGGCATCCACTCTCTGAGACTTGGCGAGAGTTTCTGCGCGTGGTGCCGATCATCTCGGCGATTCCGAACGGACATAGGGCGCTTGTCATGAACCTCATTGCGTGTTCGCTTGTGGTGGTAGCAGCAAAAGTCTTGGTATTCGCAACTGGCGACTCGGTGCAGTGGATTGCGCTCGGCGTTGGAGTCATGGCCTTCATATCCTGGGCGCAGAGTCTCTATGTGCAGGACCCAGCAAGTTTCGCGCTCATATTGAAGTCGAGAGCACTCATCTACACCGTGATTGGATTTCCATTGATTTCCTTTGTGACCTATGGGGTCGGTTTCTGGGGGCCCGCCTACATGGTGCGCACGTTCGAAGTCAGCCTCACCGAAGCTGGTCAATGGCTGGGTCTCGGCGCAGCGATTGGTGGTTTTGTTGGCATTACACTCGGCGGCTGGTTGGGCGATACCCTGCGTGAGCGCACGCGCAATGGCAGGATGTATGTGGGGTACATTTCCATCGGACTGATGATTCCCTGCGCGATCATGTTTGCCTACACGGAGAGTGCCGTAGTCGCCTACGCGGCATCGTTTTTCTTCAGCATCGCTTCACCCTTGTGGGTAGCCATTCCGCCGGCGACGGTGAATGATCTCGTCCTGCCGCGCATGCGTGCGCTGGCGAGTGCGTTTTATATTGTCATGCCAACATTTCTGGGGCTCGCATTGGGCCCCTACCTCATGGGATTTGTCAGCGATCAGCTAATCGCCCAAGGATTCGATGATGCGACATCACTGCGGCTCGCCATGATCTGGGGTCTGATCGTCCTGGTGCCGAGCGTCGTCCTCATCTACATGGCGTCCCGTCACCTTGAGGCTGACGAGAACTCGCGTATCGAACGCGCAAGGGCGGCGGGCGAAGTCGTCGAATTGGTGGGTGAGAAAGTCTAGTCGCGACGTAGCCGAGGGTCTATGGCGATTGGGTTTGGGAATCGCCGCACGACGATATAGGTCGAAATGCACAGGGAAGCGACCGTCGCGCTGGTCAAGATCAAAGACGCTGATTCGGAAATCAGCACCGTGCCTGCCGCGAGGTGTACGACGAGTAGTGAAAACTCTCCAGATTGGCCAAGACGATATCCAATTTCCCGTGATATTCCAATTTCCTCGCCGGCCACTTGCAGCAACCATCGATACACCAGTGGTTTGAGCAGCACGAAGATTGCCACCAGAACGATGACCGGAGCGAGGTAGGATAAGATCGCGACCAGTTCGAGGCTTCCCCCAATGGAGAAGAAAAAGAGCACTAGGAAAAAATCTCGAATGGTACGGAAGCGCTCCGCCT
>CAZNYE010000389.1:0-4726 GCA_964577185.1 uncultured Pseudomonadales bacterium
AGCCTGCGCCCGGTCGGGGAAACGGAATTTGTCAACGGGGTGGCCGCCATGAGTGCCAGCGGCGGCTTTGGCGATACCCTCGCTTGTGCCGGTATTGTCGGCTTCGCGGACCTCTCCTTGGGGAGCCGTGTACGGGCAGTGCTTGAAGAACACCTTCGCCTTTCGCCACGTGTTCGCGGGATTCGACACGCGCTTGGATGGCACGAGTCCGATGCCATTCGCAACTCGCACTCCTCACCCGGTAAGGGACTGATGTCCAATCCGACCTTCCGTGAAGGTTTCGGCGAACTCGGAAGACTCGATTTGAGTTTTGATGCCTGGTTCTACCATGAACAGATCTCTGAATTCACCGATCTTGCCCGCGCCCACCCCGAAGTCACCTGTATTCTCGACCACTTCGGTGGACCGCTTGGAATCGGCCCCTACACGGGCAGGCGCAAAGAGGTCTACGAGTATTGGCGCAATGCCATCACCGAGCTTGCAGAATTACCGAATGTACATGCGAAGCTGGGCGGCTTGGTAATGCCCATCAATGGCTTTGGCTTTCATAAGAGGGACAAACCAGCCAATTCAGAGGAACTTGTTGCCGCTACGCGAGACTATTACTTGCATGCCATCGACTGTTTTGGCGTGGAACGATGCATGTTCGAGAGCAACTTCCCAGTGGATAAGCGAAGCTGTTCCTATCACGTCCTGTGGAACGCCTTTAAGATGCTCGCAAGCGGATTTTCACAACACGAAAAGGCGGCGCTCTTTCACGACACTGCCGCTCGGGTGTACCGCTTAGACTGAACAAATGACTACAGCCCAGCGTGTGACAAGCTCATGTGAAAGGCTCACATGCGAGAGTCGAGAGGTAAGAGAATGAGATTCGGCGTTTTCTATGAGTTGCAGCTCCCCAAACCCTGGCGGGAGGATAGCGATCATCGTCTCATTCATGAAGCGCTTGAACAGGTGGTGTTCGCCGACGAGGTTGGCATCGACTATGCATGGGAAGTGGAGCACCACTTTCTTGAAGAGTATTCGCACGGCTCGGCGCCTGAAGTATTCCTGTCGGCGGCGGCTGCGCGCACCAAGCGCATCCGCCTTGGACACGGCATACGACAAGTCATCCCCAACTACAACCATCCGGCGCGCACCGCCGAGTGCCTGGCCACACTCGATCTCATCTCCAATGGGCGCGTCGACTTCGGCATCGGTGAAGGTGCCACACGCCTCGAACTCGGTGGCTTCGGCATCTATGCGAAGACAAAACGACAAGCCGCGCTGGAATCGGCGGAACAAATCGCCAACATGATGGTCATGTCTCCCTACCCAGGATTTGAAGGCGAGTTTTTTTCAATGCCGTGCCGAAACGTCATGCCAAAACCCTTGCAAAAGCCGCATCCACCCATGTGGATGGCCTGCACAAACCGCGACACGATTCGCGTGGCGGCAAGAAACGGCCTAGGTGCATTGGCGTTCTCGTTCATTGATCCAGAAGAGGCCCGGCACTGGTCCGATGTCTACCACGACATCATCCGCAGCGATGAATGCTCACCAATCGGCCATGCCGTAAATGCCAACATCGCCTTGGTGACATCCTTTTCGCTACATCAGGATCGCATAGAGGCCATCCGCCGTGGCCAGGAGGGGTTCGAATTCTTCAACTACGCGGTGAATGCATTGGTCGCCGAAGACGCACTGCCCGGTCACAGCAAACTTTGGGAGCACTTCCTCAAGCAGCGGGGCCAACGCGGCGAAGAGCTTGTTCAACTCGCCCGCACCGGGGATCAGGAGAAGTTCGGACATGCGCCCGGAATTGGCACGCCGAAAGATTTCGCGCGTCACTTAAGGAGCTTGCGCGACGCGGGTGTGGACCAAGTGATTCTGATGCAGCAGGCTGGCAAGAACGCACACACGCACATCATCGACGCGCTTGATCTGTTTGCCGACAAGGTAATGCCGGAGTTTCAGGCGGAGGCCGCCGAGCGGGAAGCCGAGAAGGCCCAGGATCTTGCGCCCTACATAGAAGCTGCGATGGAACGCAAGGATCGCATGCCGGCACTTTCAGAGCCGGAGGTTCCAGTTGTCGAGGCATCGCGACCGAAAGCCGAAACCATGCGGGACCGCGAAGCGGGTGTGGGGTGAGCGCCGGTCACGCGAAGCGCGATGCGGAGGACGTTGCCGGCATCCTGCCAGCGGCTGCATTCTTCGCTGCTGAGCTCAAGGCTGATCTTGCGCTCCTCCACTGAAAGTTCCGTGAGTCAGATCTCCGCACGCTTCGCGAGGCAGGTTTTCGGGTGATACTCAATCCAATGATCAAGTCTCGCCATGCGCTCCACTGGCGCCTCGCAAGCTTGGCGGGATAGTGTCCTCAATCAGCGGTTCTCATTATGGCTGTGAACTCCTTTGCGAGATGCCGAATACCCCACCGATTTAGCTGAACCCTCGCTGAATTGAGTCTCACACGGTCGCGCTGCGGGAGTTCGCAGCCATAATGAGAATTGCTGGTCGTCAATCTATTTCGCGCCACTCGACGCTCCCACGGAACTCGGGCTGCTGCCAGAAAACCTCGCCGCGGCATCGCTTCACGCCCTCGGACTGCGTTCTGGGGTGCGCGTACACCATTGGCACCGGCGTCAGAACGAGGTGGACCTCCTTCATATGTAATACCCATGTTCGCCGTGGGCGTGCAGGTCGAGACCTTCGATCTCGGTGTTCACGTCCACGCGCATGCCGCCAACCAAGAGGTTGATAACCTTGGCCAGTATGAAGGTGATAACACCCGCCCATGCAACTGTTGCAAGCACTCCGATCACCTGAGATATCAACTGCTCTGGAATCGATGTATCTCCCAGCTCGAGCGCCAAGGGTGCCACCAACAGGGTGCCAAGAATACCGCCAACGCCGTGTACGGCGAATACGTCAAAGGAATCGTCGATCTTAACGGTCGACTTGATGAATGAAACACCGAAGTAGCAGAGAGCACCAGCAGACGCTCCGATGATGAGTCCGCCTAGGGGGCCTACGTCACCTGACGCCGGCGTGATTGCGCCCAAGCCAGCGATCACCGCAGTGACCGCGCCCACGAGGCTGGGCTTTCCAAAGCGGATCCACTCAAGCGCCGACCAGATGATAACTGCGGTACACGCCGAGATGTGGGTGACGAGAATCGCCTGACCGGCACTTCCGTTTGCCGCAAGCTCGCTACCGCCATTGAATCCGAACCAGCCCACCCAGAGCATGCAGGCACCTATGGTGGTCAATCCCGGACTGTGCGGCGGCGCGACCCGATCTGGGAATCCGCGCCGTCCACCAAGCACCCATGCGAACACCAGCGCGGATACGCCCGCCGAAGCGTGAACCACAAGGCCTCCAGCAAAATCCATCACGCCAAACATAGAGGACAGCCATCCTCCTCCCCACACCCAGTGACATATGGGGGCATAGACGAGAAGAAGCCACGCACCGCTGAACAGCAGTACGGCACTAAACTTGATGCGTTCGGGATAGGCACCTACGATCAACGCCGGTGTGATCACCGCGAAGGTCATCTGGAATGCGAAGAAGACAAACTCAGGAATGCTGCCACTCATGGATGATTCGAACACCCCATTCGCAAACATCTTGTCGAGATTCCCGATGAACAGGCCTTCGCCGCTGAAGGCAAGGCTGTAACCGCAAATCAGCCAAAGAACCGAACAAATGCAGCACACGGATAGGCAATGCATCATGACCGAGAGGACTGACTGCGCGCGGGCGAGTCCGGCATAGAAAATGGTCAGTCCAGGCAGCGTCATGAACAGCACCAGCGCGGTGGCAGTCATGATCCAAGCACTGTCACCCGAATCAAGGCCGTCTGCAGCGAGGGACCCAGATGACGCGAGAAACAGCACCGGAAGACTGAGAAGACTGAGGGTTCTAGGAGATAGGATAAGTTTCACGAGCGACCTCCATTGCATTCGTGATTTATACCAAGCGGACTCGGTATGGTCAAAGCTTGTCAGCATACATCCTTAAGAGTCGGAATTGGGAACCTCGGAGAGCCGAGAGTCGCGAATCTCGTAGCGTTCGATCACATTGCCGAATGAACTGATGACCCGGCATCTTCGTATCATTCGCTCCGCTTTGAGAGAATGGCGCCTGTGAAACCGCGACTCGTCCTCAATCCCGAGCCCCGACTCGAGGCCTTGCTTGAAACCATCCAAAGGGTGGAGGCATTTGCACAGGCCAATCAAATGTCGTCCCTGAAAACCTACGCGCTTACAGTTGCGGTCGAAGAACTCCTCACCAACACCGTCATGTTTGGATTCGACCGCGTCTCAGAACCGGATCTCGTCGTCTCATTGGAGGGCCAAGGCAAGAAGATCGTTTGCGAAATCTCCGACAACGGCGATTGCTTTGATCCTCGGGGCGCAAGCAGCGACTCAAGCCAATCGAATGCACGAAGTCAAGCTTTTTCGAGTGAATTGATTTGCAAAACCGTCCCGCAATTTGAATGGCGCTACGAGGAAGGTAGGAATCTGGTTCGGCTTGTATACCATGTCGGTGATTGAGGCTTAGTATATTCGTCGTTCAAACGCCCGAGACACGCACAATTCTGACCGCGGCAACTTGACACCACGTGCTGTGCTGCGAAAATGCCCAATCTTCGGAATGGCTAGGTAGCTCAGCCGGTTAGAGCGCAGGATTCATAATCCTGAGGTCGGGGGTTCGAGTCCCCCCCTAGCTACCGGATAATTCC
>CAZNYE010000390.1:0-6040 GCA_964577185.1 uncultured Pseudomonadales bacterium
GTTTGCTGGCCTCTCCGGAAGACCTGCTGGTCAAGGCGCTATCCGCGCTGCAATTCGATTCCTCGAACAAGGATTCGGGGTTGTGCTACTTTTCGGGCGGGAAGCTGCCCGATGAGATTCTTGCGCTTTCGGAAGAGTTGAGTGCGCATTTGCAGGTGATGGCGCAGGAGGTGTGGAAGGTCACCGAGGCGTTGGAGGCACAACTTGATGGGCTCGCCGCCAACGAGCCTAGAAGTCGGCATGAGGCGCTTCTGATCGAGCTGCGCGAGCAGGCTTCAAGGCTCAATGAGCAGGCGATCGTCATGCAGGATTTCGCGCCTTTACCAGAGAATCCAAAGGAACGCACACCCATGCACCTGGAGCAGCGCGTGCGATGGTCCGTTCAGGACACACAGGATTCGGGTGTCCGGCGCTTTGGGCTTCGTAGTGCGCCCCTGTTTCCAGGCGAGCGATTGAAAGAGACACTATGGTCGCAGTCCTATGCGATGCTGTGTACTTCGGCAACCCTGCGCGGACTTGGTAGCTTCGCGACTTTCAAGCTTGAGACCGGCATTGCCGAGCACGCCTGTTTCGAGCACATAGAGAGTCCTTTTCCATATAGAGACATGGTCACCTTCAGGGTGCCGAAGGGTTTGAGCAATCCGCGCCAGTTCAAGGAGCACACCAATGACATCGCCCACCTGCTGCCGGAACTCATGGAAGAGGAGAAGACTGGACTTATTCTCTTCACCTCCTGGCGGCAACTCTCGGAGGTCTATAAACGTCTGCCAGCCAAGTCCCGCAAGCAGGTGCTTGTCCAAGACCAGTTTGCGGCCGCGCGCCTGGTGCGCAAGCACATGCAGGCGGTGGACAGGGGTCGTCGCAGCTACCTCATGGGTGTCGCCGGTTTTGCCGAGGGTCTTGATTTGCCTGACGAATATTGCAGGCATGTGATTATCGCCAAGTTGCCCTTCATGGTGCCGACCGACCCTGTTGAGCGGGCGCTGCGTGAATGGTATGAGGAAAGAAGCCAGGATGCCTTCCAAGTCTTGTCGCTGCCCTATGCATCCTTGAAGCTGCGCCAGGCGTGTGGACGGCTCGTGCGCAACGAAAACGACTACGGTCGCATCACCCTCTTGGACAGCCGCGCCGCCAACACGACTTGGGGCCGCGAAATCATCGAGTCACTGCCGCCCTACCGTATGGAGCAGGGCTGAGAAATCATGTTGCCGGGAACT
This sequence comes from uncultured Pseudomonadales bacterium, assembly GCA_964577185.1. Taxonomy (GTDB): domain Bacteria; phylum Pseudomonadota; class Gammaproteobacteria; order Pseudomonadales; family Azotimanducaceae; genus Azotimanducus. Next base: position 1,218 of record CAZNYE010000390.1, read on the forward strand.
GTGGTGCCTGTCCCCATTTCGCACTTTATCTTGATGAGTTGACCCGCATAAGGTGGCAACTACTCGCCCCTGATTTCCTGATAAGGAAAAAAGGAGGAGGGGCGCACACTGACGGGATAGTTTGGCAAAATACCGAAGTATTGTTAAGTCACCCGGCAGGTGCGCCCTCATTCGCTTTTTCCTCTTTCCTTATCAGGGAATCAGGGTTTGAGTAGGGTTGCTTCCCTTCCCGGTGTCACACATACCATAATGTGAATTGCTGTTGTTCATTGAGTAAGACGGGCCTTACGCGGGATATTCTCACCCTTGCCTCGATACTATCTTCGCGCGAAGGCGAGGCTGGGCGCTTCTCGTTTAGAGTAGGTGCTTAGAGTAGGTGCTTGACAGGTCAGGGCCGGAGGATCTCATGATGAGCATTCCAGTGATCGATGCGGACACCGTGCGCAGCAGGCTGAAGATGTCTGCCTGCATAGACCTCATGGAGGACACGCAAGCCGCAATCAGCCGCGAGGATATTCACTTGCCGCTTCGCTCGATATTGCCGGTTGGGGAAGGCACGGGCTTTTTCGGCGTCATGCCGGGCGAGGTTGGGAAGGCAGGGCTCTTCGGAGCAAAGCTCATCAGCGTGTATCCGCGGAATCCGGCCAAGGGAATTGCCGCGATTCAGGGCTACATTCTTCTCTTTGACAATTCGGATGGAACGCCCAGGGCGCTTGTGGAAGCCGCATCCATCACGGCCATACGCACGGCCGCCGCGAGTGGCGCGGCTACCCGTGCACTTGCGCGCAAGGATGCGTGCAGCCTGGCCTTACTGGGATACGGGGTTCAAGCCCGATCACACCTAGAGGCCATGCGCGTGGTTCGCGACGTTCGCGAGGTGCGCGTGTGGGGTCCAAGCATCGACAAGGCGCGCGCATTTGCCGCACGGCATGCGCGTGATGGTCTGAAGCTAGAGGCAGTGGCGATGCCCGCAGATGCGGTTCAGGGTGCGGATATTGTCTGTGCTGTGAGCAACGCGAGCGACCCATTGATTCGGTATTCCGATGTCTCGCCGGGAGCCCATCTCAACATGGTTGGTGCTCACACAGCCAAGGACCGTGAGGTGGACGGAGAGACAGTAGGGCGGTCTCGGGTCTATACGGAGGTGACAGCCTTCGCACTTGCCGAAGCAGGCGACCTGTTGCTGGCGATCGAAGAGGGATATTTTTCGGAGGAGCGAATCCTTGGAGAGATCGGGGCGCTCTTTGAAGGATCGATTGACGGTCGAACCGGGGATGATGAAATCACCCTCTATGAGAATCTCGGCAATACGGCGCAGGATGTAGCGGCGGCGGGCTATGTCGCTGACAAGATACAGGCCTAATCTGCTCCGAGTATTAAGGGATATTGGGTGCTGTCCAAGCGTTGAGGGGCGATCTTGAGAGGTCGGCTATGCTATGAAAGTCCGCATGGCTTGTAAATGCACTTCTCTCGTAGGAAGCCTCAAGCCATCGCGCTGCTGCTCGAAAATCTTCAATCACGCTTGGCTGTCTGCGCCCCTCGATGCCCTCAGGCGCTTGCGCATGAGTTTCTTCTGGTTTTCGCGTTCTTGAATCATGGAGAGTTTCCGCACCCCATCTTCAAGTTCTTCGACCAGCAAACCACCCTCAAGCACAAGATGGGTCTCTGCCGCCTGTCGAATGGATTGATCGTGTTCGGAGCCACTGAAGAACCCGTGAATTGTCGCCGCATCGGCGGTGTCGCTGTGCTGTAGATACGCTGCAAGCGCGGCAAGACTGTCGCTCTCTCCCGAGGCTAGGACTTGCTGATAGGACTCTTCAAGCCCGGAAAAGAACTTTGGATAGTGCACCAGGATGGAGAGAATACGCTGCCGAAGCGCCGCTTTCGGGTCTTTCGCCCTCGTGGATCTTCCATGTGAATCCTGCGGCGAAGACATTCGTCCGCCCCTTATTGTCCGGGATTCAAGCGACTCCCCGGTTTTTTCATGGAGCCTTGAGCGCATGAGCTCTTGTAGGGTGCCCTTCGGGAGGCGCTCGATTTCCGGGCGTGCAAGTTGCGAAAGGCGCACCTTGTCCTCGAGTGTATCGAGGTCTAGTCCTTGCTCGAGTTCGCTGAAAAAGTAGTCCGAGAACATTTGTGCGCCGGAGAGTCGTCGACGAAGGGAGTCCGGCCCTTGATTCGCGACAAGGCTATCCGGGTCTTCACCTTCGGGAAGAAAGGCGAATCTCAACTTCTTGCTCGCCTTCAAGCTGGCAATGGCCTGCAGCATCGCGGCACGCGCCGCCGAACGCCCGGCGGTATCTCCGTCAAAGCAACACACCAGTTCATCCGTATAGCGAAATAGACTCTCAAAGTGCTGCTGGTTGGCAGCGGTGCCAAGGGTTGCGACGCTATTGGCGAGGCCAGCCTGATGGAGTGTGAGAACGTCTGTGTAGCCTTCCACCAGGATCAGTTCTTCGATTCGCCGGGTCGCTTGGCGGGCTTCATGCAGGCCGTAGAGTTCGCGCGCCTTGTGAAACACGGGTGTTTCCGGCGAATTGAGGTACTTGGGTTGATCATTTCCGAATGCGCGCGCACCGAATCCGATGACCCTGCCTCGGATGTCGTGAATGGGGAACATGAGTCGCCCCCGAAACATATCGTAGAGATTGCCGGTGTCGCCGCGCCGAACCAGCCCGGCCTTCTGCAAAAGCTGCATGTGTTCTGGCGATTGACCAAGCCTGTTCAGCAGGTTGTTCCAGCCGGGTGGCGAGTAGCCGAGCTTGAATCTTGCGATCGAATCCTGCGTTAGGCCGCGTGCCTTGAGGTATGTCCGTGCTTCCTGACCAGCCTCGCCGTCCTTGAGCCAGGCTTGGAAGCAGTCGCTTGCTTGATTGAGAATCTCGTAGAGACCCTTGTCTGGCCGCTTGACATCGCCGCCTTCACGCGGCACCTCGAGTCCGTAGTGAGCAGCGAGGGTCTCGATGGCCTCCACGTACTCCACATTGTCCCGGTCCATGATGAAGCCGAGCAGATTGCCGCTTGCCTTGCAGCCAAAGCAGTAGTAGTTCTGACGATCGCTCGAAACCTTGAACGAAGGCGTTTTTTCCTGGTGAAAAGGACAGCAGGCCCAGTGGTCACTGCCCTTTTTGGTCAGCTTCAGCCCGGCACCGACGTACTCGACTATGTCTGCCCGGTCGAGCAGTGAACGAATGAAGTTCTCTGGGATTCGGCCAGGCACGTTCTGAGCGATGACTCCCTATTCAGATGGATAGGGGTTGAAGCTACCAGAGAGATCCGGCGGGCCAAAGTACAAGAGGTCGTATTTGCGATTCTCAAAGTGCCATTCGCCGTCCAAACGCACCAGTTTGTCACGATAGACACCCATGCCCACCTGACGTGACTCATCAGGAAAAACGAGATTCTCTTGGTGATACCACCTTGCACTTGCATGGTCACCATCGACCGATTCGATCACGCCCGAGTGCACCCACATAATGACATGTGGAAATCCGGCCATGGCGGCTTCCCAGGCAGCGACGATTTGTTCGCGGCCCTGTACAGGCCCGCGACCAAGATCCCAAGTGGCATCCGGCGCCCAGGTGGCACCCCAATCTTGGGCGTCTCTTCGATTCACCGCATCAACATAGCGTTCGCAAAGCTCGCGAATTGCCACATACTCGTCCGACATCTTCTATTCCTCTTGTGTGTTCTTGCCCGAAGCCTCTTCGAGTCGCTGCCGCGCGGCCTTCATAAGCTAGTTCAAGAACTCGGCGAATAGCGACTATAGCACCAGACGGCTGAGCCCCGGTCGCGCGAGAATTGTCCAACGCGACACGATGCTGAACGAACGGGCTGAATCGAAGGCGAAGTGATGCCGAAGCGGTTGTGTCAAGGATCATTGGAGGATGATCGCGACACTACAAAGCCAACGGCTACAGACAATGGAGCAAGTTCGGGCCTGCCCGGAAGGCGGCAACACCTTCCACCGAAGAGTAGGCGGGTCCGGATTTTCAACGTTCCTGTTGGGGATCCGTTAGTCGATGTGTGCCGGGCGCTCATCAATGCCCAAGATTTCTTCACTGCGCGCAAAGACCTCCCAAGGAACGCCGAGGGCTTCCTTGAGTGCCGCATCCCGGTCCCACTGATTCTCCATGCGTGCGATTTCGCCAGCACGGGAAACACCGAGTTGACGAGCATGGTAATAGGGCCAGATGAGCGGGAAGAACTGGAGTGGCCAGTCGCTGCCGTAGACGAGCCGTGATGTGAGTTCCGGGGTTTCCAGCACCATGTCCAAGTCTCCAAGCTTATTGACCTGCGTCAGGCTGGAGATATCCGCGTAGAGATTCGGAAAGCGTTGGAAGAGGGGAAGTATGCGAAGGAAGTTGGATTCTCCCTGCGTTTCACCGTCAGTTGCGACGTGAGCCGCAATCACCGTGACGCCAAGTTCGAGAGGCAGCTCTAGCCGCAGCGGATCACCGAGTTCGTCGTGCGCGCTTGCGAAGGCGCGTTCCCTTCCGGCGTGCGTGAGCAGCGGCAGTTCAAGCTCCACCAGGGCTTGATAGAAGCCACGATTCGCTTCGTCGGCAGGGTCGATGCCCATGATGTTGGGCAGCCACTTGACCAGCACCGCCCCTTGAGACTTGGCCCTGCGCAGGCGTTCGATGGCATCGGGTCGGTAGGGATTGACACTGGCGCCAAACAGCAAGTGCTCGAACTTCGGAAGTTCTTTCGCGAGGTAGTCGTTTGGCACATAGAATTGAGTTGCGTCTCGGTCAAGCGTGCCGGATTCGTCAACGACACCGTCCATTGCCAGAACCACGGCCTTGGAGATGCGCGTCGAC
>CAZNYE010000391.1:0-14094 GCA_964577185.1 uncultured Pseudomonadales bacterium
GAATATCGCGTATCGAAGGCTGAGGCGCCTCCACCACCAGACGAGTGCGATGCCCCGGTGTACCCGCTGACATCGGGGCTTTCGCAGAAGAAACTCTACAGCTTGGTGGGACAGGTGCTTGACAGGTCCTCTGCAGAAGGATGGCCAGAATTCAAGCTAGATGCGCCGCTTGATGTGGACGCGATCAAAGCATTGCGATTGCTGCATAAGCCTCCGGGGGGCACGTCTCAAGAGGCATTCTCTGCTGCGCGTAGCCGCTTGGCGACCGAAGAGTTGGCGGCGCATTTGATTAAGTCTATCGGTGAGCGCAGACGGCTGCTTCAGGCACCGGGTATTCCCTTGCCGCGCGGGCCGGGGCTCGGTCGCCGTATGCTGCAACGATTGGGTTTTCAACTCACCCGCGCGCAGTCCGAGGCGCTCAAGGTGATTCTTCCGGAATTGGAGCGACCCCATGCCATGCTTCGCCTCTTGCAGGGCGACGTTGGTTCAGGAAAGACCGTGGTTGCAGCCTTCGCGGCCTTAAGAGCCGCGGAGAATGGTCATCAGGCGGCGATCATGGCACCCACCGAAATGCTCGCTGAACAGCACTTCAATACCTTCGTCTCCTGGCTGCAGCCCTTGGACGTGGAAGTTCGCCTGTTGACGGGTTCGATCATTGGAAAGGCGCGTCATTCCGTACTCGCCGAGATTTCAAGTGGTCAAGCCAATATCGTGGTGGGAACCCACGCGCTCTTTCAGGCGGATGTCGAATTCGATTCGCTCGCCTTGGTGATTATCGACGAGCAGCACAGGTTTGGGGTCTATCAACGCCTCGCTCTCAAATCGAAAGGCATGCAGCCTCATCAATTGATCATGACGGCGACGCCCATTCCTCGTACGCTCGCCATGACCATGTATGCTCACATGGACCATACAGTCTTGGACGAAATGCCCCCGGGTCGCAAGCCAGTAGCAACCACTCTGCTCAATCAGTCTCGGCGTCAGGACCTGGTGCGGCGCGTAGGCGAAACCTGCCGTTCGAATCGCCAAGCCTACTGGGTGTGTACACGCATTGAAGAATCTGAGGAAGAGGATATTCGTGATGTTCAGAACACCGCCGAGATTTTGCGCACCAGCCTAGACGGCATCAGCGTCGAAGGTCTGCATGGTCGAATGAGCGCTTTCGAAAAGCAGGATCTGATGGACAGGTTCCGTGCTGGCGCAATTCGCGTGCTGGTGGCTACCACCGTGATTGAAGTGGGCGTGGATGTTCCCAATGCCTCATTGATGATCATCGAAAACCCGGAGCGGCTTGGATTGGCGCAATTGCACCAGCTTCGTGGCAGAGTGGGTCGCGGTGCAGTGGAAAGTCATTGTGTGCTCTTGCACGGAGATGATCTTTCCGACTTGGCGCGCCAGCGGCTCGAAGCCCTGATGCAGTCCAATGACGGATTCGTGCTTGCTGAGAAAGATCTTGAATTGCGCGGCGAGGGAGAACTCACCGGCACTCGACAAAGTGGCCTCGCACCCTATCGCGTCGCCGACCTTCGCCGCGATAGAAGGCTGTTGGAACTGGCGCTTCGCACGGCAAATCAACTCATTGAAGAAGATCCGGCGCGAGCCGATTTGCTTGAGCGTTTATGGGTTAGGGAAGCCATTGATGTGGCGACGGTTTAGACCTGGACACTTCACGATTACAGTTGTGATCGGGTGCGCGTCGACCAACAATGAGAATGTGCCCATATGCCAGCCTCCCGAATCCCCTACCGACAAGGAACGAGTCGCGTATCCACTAGATCCGGACAATTCCAACTGGATCGCGCGGACATGCGACCAAGGTTCGTTTGCATACTCGCCCAAAGACCGAGAGTTCACACTCTATGCTGTTGTCATCAAGGCTATCGAGTGTATTCCTCCAAAGGAAGAGAGGGGGTTGGGAGGGCAAGAGCTGGACTAATCTGAGGCTCCCTGCCTCGGCGGATTGTGGTAAATGATTCTCAAAAATCCAAGCTCATGGTTTCGCGAGCATGAGCTATTCTTCGTCGCCCGTTGTTCCTCTGTCGAGCCGCGCAGAGTGCTCTGGTTCGTGCTGCCATATCCGCGGCCAATGTCGAGAGCGCTTGTCCATCCACACTAGATGGGAACAGCGCCTTCAACACAATTTGGTCTGCGCGGGTTAGGTGTGTATCTGAGTCTCGACTCGGAGTTTTGCCCTCTATGTGCAATGCGGCGCGATGTTCGCTGCCAAGCCTGGGTAGGGGCAATTGGCGCAAATGAGACGCCTCAAGCTTCAGTGCTCCGCCTCCAAGTAACGTGCCGGTTGACTCCATGAGAGCTCTGCACCAGATAGTATTGAGCAGCGTAGCAATGGCCAAGGGCGACCATTCTTCACCGGGTGCCCAGAAAGTCGCAAAATTGGCATCAACGATCAACGGAGGGTGCAAGTTGCATTCGACCAATGGAGTGCGCTGATTCACCCTCGGCACAAAAGCTTGTGGCAAGTGACGGGGAGCAAAGTCTGGTAGCTGGTACCAAAATCTTGGTGTGGACCTGCTGTTGCGTGAGGGTCGTACGTTCGTGGAAACTGCGGAGAGTTCTGGGATTCTCTTTCCTTCACCGGAGCCATCGAGGGAAGTAAGCGCAGCGTTTCGAACTAAGGTGGCCAATTCAGGGTTCATCACCCGTGGAACGGATTCTCCGCGCAGTGCGTAGGCGCTTTTGGCGGCCAAGACAAAATCTGAATCTTCTGGGAGCACCCAAGCCCGCAAATCGAGTAGGCGACTCGGTGGAAGCTCCCCTTGCCTTAGCGTGCCAAGTTCGGCTTGATTGCGTAGGGCTGGTCGGGCCACGCGTAAGGGTACCGATATTGTTTGCGCTCCCAGCATCGGCGATACCTTCACAAGTTCCCTGTCCTGATCCAATCCGCCTTGAGCGGTGACGTAGAAGAAACCATTGCAGCCGGTACGAAGACCTTGGCCGACTCTGATTCCGCTCTCCGCTAAAGTGAAAAGCTCTGTAGGAGAGGCATCGGTCGGTAGCATTTCCCGAAACTCTTCGGGCAGTAGTGAAAGTGTGGAAACTGGGTTAGTGGAGAATATCGGCAGATCTTGGCAGTTCCTTTCCGTGAGCGGATACCAACGGCGTCGCCGAATACGCGGTTGCAACGTCATCCATTCCTGTGCGAGATCGAATTCGCGCAGATGTACTCCCTGAACTGGACTTCTTGGCGAATCCTTCAACCAACTCGCTAGAGCCGCTTCGGGGTTCGCCCCGAAGGCGGCGCCGACAAGAGATTCTTGATTGTCGGCAATTGGAGCTATTTCAAGCCACTTTGTTGAGCGCCAATGTTCTCTTTCACCGAGTGGAACGACAGCATCGCGTTCATGCAATCTGCGGGCGACAATGATGTGTGTGCGAACAAGTGCATCGCAAAACCAACCCGGCTGAGTATCTTCAACGACTACTTCCAATTCGAAGCAACGTAGCAAGAGGTAGCGAATGATGTCTCCGTAATCCCGAGAGCGCCAAGTAGCGGGGACGATGAGTGCGAGCCGCCTGCCAGGACGCACCATAAGGCCGGCTAGAATCCAAGCCGGTACCGAAAGGTCAGCCAACCCCGAGTAGCCATCAGCTAGCGCCGTCCAAAGGAATTGAGTCTCACTCATACGAGCACTTCTTATGACTTCCTTCAGCCCAAGGCGCGTATTGCGAGCCCCGTGAATTCCATCCGGCCGACCTTGATAGCGTACATAAGGGGGATTGGTGATAACTAAGTCGTAGGAGCTCATGGGCAAACGGCTCAGCGTCTTTTGTTCGAAAGCATTTCCGTACAAAATTTCTGAATTTGGGCGATGTCCGTCATTTGAGGGAGCGGCCGCGAGTCGACTGAGACAAATCTCGGCTGCGGCTTGATCGATTTCAACTCCGTCGGTCCGCTCCAAATGAACATTTCCTTCAGCGGCTACTTCCCAAGCTGCGTCAAGTAGGTCTCCGTGCCCTGCCATTGGATCCAACACTGTCTTCGTTTCGCGCTCAATTGCGAGATGGGCGAGAACTTTGCCCAGACGTATTCCGCTGAAGTATTGGCCGAACTGCTTACGCCGTCTAGGTTCAAGCGCCCGCTCGAATTCTCGCGCCGCCCGCCTAGCGACTAAAAGCGCCTTATGACTTTGCACCAATACCAACCTCAATTGCCTGCAGACCTTTGTGCCATTTGTAAAAGGCGTCCGCGCTGAGCGGCACAGGTTGATTTCGGCTTAGGAAATAGTTGACAAGCCGTGAGTAAAGTCGCGGCGCCGTTTGTTCAACAGGGTCAATGGACAAGAGCGCCTCCCGACGAAGTTGCTCTGCCACTGTCCAAACGCTAGATTCTGCCCAAGGTTCAGTGGCCCCGATCTTTCCAAGCAAAAGAACAGGGTCGCCCTTTACGGCACCCTCGGTGGTAACTTGCTTGAAGCTTCCCTGCAATTTGTTGAGGACGCCCGCGTACTCGACACCAAAACCGGCTTCTTGGTACGCGGCTCGCAGAGCATTCCACACTTGGGCCGAGGCCGAGTGAAAGACGAGCGTAACCTTGCCGTTCGGTTTGAGAATGCGATGCGCTTCGCTAAGTGACCTTTTGAGAAGGACTTGGTAGTCGTTAATGGACTTTTCCTGATTGTGGCTCACGATGGCTTCTTCGCACCGGTCCGTGTATCTTCCAAGCCATGCTTCATTGAGAAAGTTGATTTCCGAATAGGGGATGTTGCCTCCAAAAGGAGGGTCGGTGAATACGTAGTCCACGCTCTTGTCGGTAAGGTGGACATTGCAGCTTGACCTTTGATGCACACTCACGCGACCCTTGCCGCCGTGAATGATCCCGAACGCTCTAGCGACCACAAGCAGCTTGCGCCGGAGCCCAACGAGTAGGTTCTTTTCCACGGGCAGCCCGCTGACGTAAAGCACGCCGGGTTGCGCACTTGTAACCACTAGATCCTTCTGTTCGGATTTCGCGACAACCCGCGTCATGATGGTGGAATGAGAGGCGTTGTAGCTCAGAAGCCAGAATCGCAGCGCTTCGGCAAGTGCCCCGTTACAATTGTTGGCGCGTTCCCACAGCCGAGCGAAAACGTAGAGATTGCGGCGAGAATAGAAGTGGTGAAGGTGGGTGATCCCTTGATGGTATCCGCTGCGGTAGAGATCACCCCATGGAACTTCGACTCTAGGTACTGATCGAGGTATTGGTTGGCCATGCACACGCGCAATCACCGAAAGATCCTGTGCGTTGGCATCGCGCGACCAGAGGTTCTTTCCCGTCGACCCATACACACGGACGGGTTTGCGATGCCGTAGGGTCCGCTCTTGTCCTATGAATTCGTCCCTGGAAGACACCAGTACTCGCTCAGTGTCTTCTATGCGTGCCGTATTCCCACAAACTTGACAACAAAAGCTGGAGGCAATTTCCGCCGGGTGCAAGGAAACACAAGAATCCCAAAGACTTGCGCTTTGATTGCACTCGGGGCAAATCAGCTGGTCCGACCAAATGACGTATCGAATGGTGCCTTTGCGGCCATCAAGATCCGTGGCCTCATAAGTCCAGCCATCTTCGCCCTCGGCAGCCTGAAGGATGCTCTCACCTGCCTCTTGGAACAATCGTGGACTTGGTGGGTTGGAGAGTATTTGTCCGACAAAAGCACCAAGGGCACCAAGTTCGTAGATAACTGCGTTTCGCGCACCCCAGTTCACATCAAGACCGAGCCGTTTGGCCTCGGCTCGCAGACGTTCTGGAGGATTCTCACACAGAAGGGCAGCAAGGCCTGTTGTTCCGCTTCCTGCGAACCCATCAAAGACTGTGTCACCTGGCTCGGTATGAGCTGCAACAAAAAGCGCGATTGCTTCGGGCGAGATCTTGGTGGGATAAGAGAACGCGCCGTAGAGATATCCGCTACGCGTGGAAGGCAGCGCTGTTGAATACAAAGTCTCAAGAGTACTTCCCGGCTCTGTTGCACACTTGTCATGCGACTCGACGCGATTCATTTTGCTACCCCGGCGTCGCCACTATTGCGGGTTATGCATCCGAGTAGGTGCCCGAGGCGATAGTGTGCACCATTATCGCTTCTTGAACGTGGCTGGTTCACTTAGGCAATCAACCTCAATTTCTCCCTCGGCCAAGGAAGCACCTAACCTGTTCTGAGCATTCTGCTGTTGACATCTGCGGCCTCCGATCAGTGTCTCGCTTCTGTTCTGTATATCGGATTCGCCGTCGAATGGCAATACACACCGTGCGCTTATTCCTATTCTCCATTGCTTGGTCAGCGTCCAAGTTTGAATCGATGACTTTCTAGGCTGGGCGTAGGCTGCTGGTGGCGGCAGGTATAGCGACCTTTTCTAGGGCGATGTCCTCTTGACGACTTCTATTCTTCTCTTCACGATATGGGTTGGGGGTCCTGTACAAGGCCTGCATAACGCAATTTGGCGCAAGGCTCTTGAAACACAGTGTGGACTGGCCTTGGTGCCTTGCGACACATCCGAACGGAGAAGAGGACAGTGCTGGTAATTCAAAACCCCATAGCACCGGCGGGTATTCGGCATGCCCTCGTGGACCTTGCCGGAAAAGACACAACAGAGCTTCGAATAGCGTCGGCGTACGTAACTCACAGCGGGTCGAACCTACTGCTTCAGGCGATAACCAAATCCCTAGGGCAAGACGCATTCGCCGCGATTCCGAAAGTTCTTGTCACTTCCTTCGATTTTGGTCTCACCGAACCCAATGCACTTAGTTCATGGTTACGCCTCAAGAACGTGAGCGTACTAATTGTGGGAGCGGACATGCTGGAGGCTGGATACTTGACCCCCACTCAAGCGTTCCATCCGAAAATGTATGCTTTCGGAAAGATGAACACCGAGTTCAATCTGCTTGTCGGCTCTGCCAACCTCACTGGTCGCGGTCTCACAATCAACTCAGAGGCAGCCTGGTCTCAGCAGGGCGTTCCCTACACTGAAATCGATGAGGCGTTTACTCGAGTTTGCCATCGAGCGGTAATGCTCACGGACGGTTTGTTGTCCAGCTACCGGTCGTTGCGACAGAAGCGGCCGGCACCGGCAGAAATTCGAAGAGAGGTAGAGCAGGTAGAGGTGCCGGCACCAATTTTGAGAGCCAGCTACTTTACAGGCTTGGGAGAAACACTAGTCGATTGGTTGGACTTATCTGATTTTCCCGACTTGCTCTGTGTCAGTAAATTGGCGATTACGAAGCTGTGAAGCGCTTCGGCAGACTCTCATCTGCTACCCCACTACAGATTTCACGAAACTTAGACTCTCGTTCCAATCATTTTCCCTAGCGCTCCAGGTAGTCCCGCTTTTCGCTGACTTCTTTCCAATCGTCCGCGTCTTCAGGCGGTTCTGTTTGCTCGGTGATATTCGGCCAGACCTCGGCAAGTTCCGCATTGAGTTCGAGAAACTCCTGTTGATCCTCTGGGAGTTCGTCTTCCGCGAAAATGGCTTCAACTGGACATTCTGGTTCGCAGAGCGCGCAATCAATGCACTCCTCGGGATGTATGACCAGCATGTTGGGGCCTTCGTAGAAGCAGTCCACCGGGCACACTTCAACGCAATCCGTGTACTTGCACTTAATGCAGTTTTCACCTACCACAAAGGTCATTTCAAATGATTCTCAAATCAATCTTCGTACTTGTCGAGCAACGCACGCTCGGCTGCCGCAATAAGTTCATACAAGACGGAATGCGCTTCTCGGGGCGACATAGTATCCGCATTTAGAGTGGAAAGGGTATCGAGGAGCTTCTCTACGTGTTCACTCACTCGCGCGTGATTGTGCTCGTTGTCAAAGAGATCCGGTTCGCTTGCCCCCGAGTCCGCGATGCGCGACTCTAGGCGCTCAAGTTCTTCTCTCGCATCGGTTAGTACAGATTCAGGAACACCGGCCCGCTTGGCGACTTCAATGCCGTAACTGCGGCTCGCCGGACCCGGGTTCACCTTGTAGAGGAAGACGACTTCCTCTTGATGTTCGGTGGCGGAAAGATGGACATTGCGGATGCCTGGTGCCTCGGAGAGTGCCGTCAGCTCGAAATAGTGGGTTGCGAATAGACAGAGGCTTTTGCACGTGGTGGCAAGATATCTCGCGATCGCAAATGCAAGTGCGAGACCGTCGTAGGTGCTTGTGCCGCGCCCAATCTCGTCAATGAGCACGAGGGATTGCGAAGAAGCGTTGTGCAGCAGGTTGGCCGTCTCGCTCATTTCGGTCATAAAGGTGGAACGACCCTGGGTCAAGTCATCCGAAGCTCCTATGCGGGTAAAGATGGCATCGATTGCTCCGAGGCTCGCTTCTTCCGCGGGTACCCACGAGCCAACATGGGCAAGCAGGGCAATGAGAGCCGTCTGCCGCATATAGGTCGATTTTCCACCCATGTTCGGACCCGTGACGATCAACAGGCTTGTTTCGCCGTCAAGTGTGAGGTCGTTGCGGATGAAGGGGGTTGTACTGTTTTCCGCCACCACGGGATGCCACCCTCCCTTGTAGGCGATACCTCGCTCCTTCACGAAGCTGGGCGCGGAAAAGCCGTAGCGGCGGGCTCGCTCGGCCAAACTTTGTAGTGCGTCAAGCTCTGCGATGGACGACGCGGACGCCTTCAGCCCCGGCACTGATGGCGCGAGCGTATCGATCAACGCTTGGTATAGGGAAGCCTCAAGCGCAAGCGCCCGGCTCTCGCTGGAAAGGGCTTCCGACTCGAAGCGCTTCAAATCCGGGGTGGTATAACGCTGCGCATTCTTGAGCGTTTGACGCGGCACATAGTGTTCCGGCACGCGCCGATTGGATGCTCGGCTTACTTCGATGTAGTAGCCATGCACGCGGTTGTAGCCCACCTTGAGGTTGGGGTTGCCGGTCGTGAGTCGTTCGTCCGCTTCAAGCTGTTGAAGGAAGCCCTGCGCATTTCTGTGTACGCCGCGCAGCCTGTCAAGTTCGGTGTCGTAGCCATCGGCGATATAGCCGCCATCGCGCAGCAGGGCGCCAGGTTCCGCAACGAGCGCTTTCTTCAGCAAGGAAACTTCAGCGGCAAAGTCGGGACACTCATTGCTGATGTCGAGCAGCCGCCCCGAGGTTGTGTGTGAAAGTATTTCTCGCAGCTCAGGTAGCAGCAGTAGCGAGCCGCGCAGTTTGACAAGGTCGCGCGGTGAGGCCGAGCGCAGCGCCAAACGGGATACGATCCGCTCGGCATCTCCAAACTCGGCCAGCAATTTGGCGAGGCGATCATCAAGCCTCGTATGGAGAATCTCGGACACGGCAGCCTGGCGGTCAAGTATCTCTTCGATCACTCGACTTGGGTTGCGAAGCCAGTCACGCAGGCGGCGTCCGCCCATGGCTGTTCGAGTGCCGTTCATGATGCTGTAGAGCGTTGGTGCCTGGCTGCCGTCCGGGCGCAGGTCGATCTCAAGCGCACGGCGGGTGACGGCGTCGAGATGCACGCGGCCTGTTCGATGCGTGATCCTCAGGCCATTCACATGTGCGGCGTTTTGCCCCACCTTGCGTTGTGCGTACTTGAGCACCGCACCGGCCGCGGCGATTCCGAGCGGCATGTGCTCGCAGCCGAATCCCCTCAGGCTGTCAACGGAAAAATGCGTGCAGAGGTGACGCTCGGCGGCGTGCGTATCGAAATCCAGAGCGTCGAGCTCCTGCAGGCTAGCGCCTGTCGGCAAGAGGCTCGAAGCGTCCCAGCCGCGCATGACCAGCACTTCGGACGGATTGAAGCGCGCCACTTCGGCGGATAGTTCGCCCCTGTCCTTGGGTTCTCCCACGTGAAAGTCGCCAGAAGCGAGAGAAAGATAGGAGATTCCGTAGTGCTTGGATCCTTCTGCGATGGCAAGCAGTCCGCTATCCCTGCCTTGTTCGATAAATGCGTCTTCGACCAGTGTGCCGGGTGTGAGCACGCGCGTGACCTCGCGCGCGACCGGTCCCTTTCCCGGTTTCGGTTCTTCTAGCTGGTCGCAAATGGCGACCGACTCTCCCTGCCTCAGCAGCTTTGCCAAGTAGGACTCCGCGGCGTGTTTTGGCACCCCGCACATGGGCACTCGGGCGCCTTGCGTGGTGCCGCGCGAGGTGAGGGTGAGATCAAGGAGTCGCGAGGTGCGCTCCGCATCCTCGTAGAAGAGCTCGTAGAAGTCGCCGAGTTGAAAGAACAGGAGCTCATCCGGATGTGCCGACTTGATGCGGCGGTACTGCGACATGATGGGTGTGCTATCCATGTTTCGCGGGGCCCAGAGGATTAGGCGTCCTGCAGACGAGATTTCAGCTTGGTTTGAATGCCCCCGAAATCGCCATTGCTCATGAGCACAAGATGGCGCTTGCCGTGTGCGGGTGGCAATAGGGCGAGGGTTTCGATCAGACTATCGAGCGAAGCCTGGACCTCGGCGGGCACTGAAGAGTGTTCGACCAGATAGCTCATGTCCCAAGAGATGTTCTCTCCCTTGAACCAATAGACGCGCGTCGCATCCTTGGTGGAGGCCGCGAGGTCATCGCGTAGGGTGCCGAGCGACATGGTGTGCGAGCGAGGCTCGATCACTGCGATCACTTCGGCCTTGGGGTCATTCGCCATGGCTCGGAGTTTGAGCGCGGCGAGGGTTTTTTTAATGGCCGTTGGGTGATGGGCGAAGTCGTCGTATACGCGAAGATTCTCACTTTCGAACACCACTTCGAGGCGCCGCCGCACTCCTTTGTATTGGCAGAGCGCGTCAACGGCCATTGTGGGATCTATGCCGGCATGATGCGCGGCCGCCACGGCGCCGAGGGCGTTGGCGACCATGTGTTCACCGCACTGTGACCAATGCACTTCACCGACTGTCCTGTGCTGGTGAATCAACTTGAACGCACTGGCATCGCCAGCGAGTAATTCGGCGCGCCAATCCGCCGCCTGTTCGCTCATCGAAATAGAAGCTCGTTTAGACCAACACCCGCGCTCGAGTAGGCGTTCCAGAGTGCTGTCTCCTGCAGGCGTCACAACCAGCCCGGAAGGCGGCACGGCGCGCAGAAGGTGATGGAACTCCTCCTCTATGCGCTCAAGGTTCTCGTAAATGTCGGCGTGGTCGAACTCTAGATTGTTGATCACCAGCGTGCGCGGCCGGTAATGCAAGAATTTCGCACGCCGATCAAAGTAGGAGCAGTCATATTCATCCGCTTCGAGCACAAACCACTTGGATTCACCGAGTCTCGCACCGGCTTCGAAATTGAGGGGAGCGCCGCCTATGAGATAGCCCGGCTTCATGCCCGCATACTCCATGACCCAAGCCAGCATGCTGGCACCGGAAGTCTTGCCATGGGTGCCAGCGACCGCGAGCGTATGGCGACCGGGCAACAAATATGACCCCAGCCATTCGGCGCCTGACACATAGCGGAGCCCGCGTTCGAGCACGGCCTCAACGCCTGGATGACCACGCGAGCAGCGGGCATTGCCCATGACAACCAGATCAGGTGCTCGATCAAGGGCGCTGATCTCAAAACCCTCTTCGGCTTCGATGCCGCTCTCTCTGAGAAGATCGCTCATGGGGGGATAGAGCGCTTCGTCGGATCCTTCTACCTGGTGCCCGAGCGATTTGGCGAGCACCGCGAGATTGCCCATGAGCGTGCCGCCTATGCCGAGAAAGTACAGGCGCATTTGCGTACTAGCCACGCGAGGCGAGCATCTTGGACACGGACTTGAGCCTCATGGCTGGTTGCTGCGGCAGCCCGCGATGGTATGGAGGATAGGCCTCTCCAGCGATCAAGGGCTGTAGGTAACGCCGTGCCGCCGCGGTGATGCCGAAGCCGTCCTCGGTGATGAAATCGGTCGGCATGGTCTTTTCGACGTTGGCCACATCGGAGAGTTTGGCAGTCCCGATTTGCCATTCGTAGGGATCGTCGCGCACACGTTCAATGATCGGCATCACACCAGTTTCCCCGGCAACCGCCAATTCGACCGCCGCGCTACCGAGTGCCATGGCTTGCTCAAGGTCCGTCTGAGAAGCGATATGGCGGGCACTGCGTTGCATATAGTCGGCAACCGCCCAGTGGTACTTGAATCCCAGTTCCTTTTGCACCAATTCGGCAACATGAGGTCCGGCACCGCCAAGCTGCGCGTGGCCGAAGCTGTCCCGGGTGCCACGTTCGCTTAGGAAACCGCCTTGGGCATCGCGCACGCCTTCGGAAACGACCACCACGCAATAGCCACAGGCTCGAATGCTCTCTTTGACGCGGGCAAAGAAACGGTCGCTATCAAAAGGCACTTCTGGAAACAGGATCACCTGCGGTGGTTCGTCGGGACCCTCGCCGGCCAGTCCTGCCGCGGCCGCAAGCCACCCCGCGTGTCGGCCCATGACCTCAAGCACAAATAGCTTGGTGGAGCTCGCGCACATGGAAGCCACATCGAGCGCCACCTCGCTGGTGGACACCGCAATGTATTTGGCGGCGGAGCCGAAGCCGGGGCAGCAGTCAGTGATTGGCAGATCATTGTCTATGGTCTTGGGAACGCCGATGCTCTTCAGGGGATAGCCAATCGACTCGGCATATTGGGACACCTTATTCGCCGTATCCATGGAGTCACCGCCGCCGTTATAGAAGAAGTAACCGATCTCATGGGCATCGAAGACTTCCAAGAGACGCTTGTACTCAGCCTCATTCTCCTCGGGACTCCTGAGCTTGTGACGGCAGGAACCGAACGCGCCGCCCGGTGCGTATGCCAGTGCGCTGATGGACTCTTCGGACTCTTCGTTGGTGTCGATGAGATCCTCTTCGAGCGCTCCGATAATCCCGTTTCTGCCGGCGAAAACCTTATCGAAATGTGCGGTATGGTTTCTGGCCGCTTCGATTAATGCGGAGGCAGTGGCATTGATTACGGAAGTGACGCCGCCCGACTGGGCGTAGAGGGCATTTCGAGGCATGGTGATTCAATGTTTACCGCAATCGCACATGGTAGTGAGTTTGGCTTGGGCATCGCAAGATTCGCGATGCATCCCTGATGTATCAATCGCATTGAAACGCATAGGATGGTTTCGGCGTTGCCTGCGAACGCCATGCTAAGATGCGCCGGTTTTGCGTCCCTCCTAATTTCTGCTTGACGGGACGCGACTGGCTATTACGGGGCATTCACAAGCATGCAGATAGAACTATTCCCGCCGCTCATTGGTTTGATCGGCCTTTTGGCCGCCGGAGTCATTTACCTCATCGTGAAGCGCTATCCCGCTGGTGAGGAGGCGCTTCAAGAAATCGCAGAGACAATTCATCATGGTGCCATGGTGTTCATGCGCCGAGAGTATTTGAACCTCGCGTTTTTCGTCCTGATCCTTCTCGTCATTCTTTGGTTCTCCCTTGGCACGGAAACAGCGCTGGCCTTCCTCGCCGGCGCGCTTTCCTCAGCCTTGGCTGGCTGGTTGGGGATGTACACGGCCACACGCGCGAACGTGCGAACTACCACGGCAGCTCACACCAAAGGCATGCCGGAGGCGCTCTCAGTGGCCTTTTTCGGCGGTTCCATCATGGGTTTGGCGGTTGCCGCGCTTGGCCTCCTGGGACTGGGCACCGTCTATTTCTTCTTTGGCGGTGACCCCCACACAGCCGAGCATATTCATGGCTTCCCCATGGGCGCCTCGGTAGTTGCGCTTTTTTCGCGTGTTGGTGGCGGGATTTACACCAAGAGCGCGGACGTTGGCGCAGACCTCGTCGGCAAAATCGAAGCCGGAATCCCCGAAGATGACCCGCGCAATCCTGGCGTTATCGCAGATAACGTAGGAGACAACGTTGGTGATGTTGCCGGCATGGGGTCGGATATCTTTGAGTCATATTGCAACTCGATGGTGGCCACTATCGCAATCGTTGCCACATTGGGTGCGGTGGCTGTGGAGTCCATCGTTTTGCCGGGTTCGGAACTGGCCTCCGCCAAGGAGCGGCTCATGTTCCTGCCCCTTGCGTTGGCTTCAGCCGGACTCATCTGTTCAATCCTCGGGATTGGCCTTGTGCGTGCCTTCTCATCCGCGAATCCAGCGAAGGCACTCCGAATCGGCATGGTGGCGACGCCCATTCTCTTCCTGGCCGTAGCCTGGTTCGTTGTCGGATGGAGCAGCGTGAGTGCTTCGGTTTGGCTGGCAGTGTTACTT
>CAZNYE010000392.1:0-7072 GCA_964577185.1 uncultured Pseudomonadales bacterium
CGCAGGTAGGTGTCCTATTCCCAATTGGCGATGACTACATCAGGCATACGGGCCTTCCCCGCTATCTCCCCACGAGAGCCTCAACCTCCCGCCTCGTGGGCGGCGAGCATCCGGCTCGCGATAAATTGATCGCCGCCGCGGCGCAAGCGTAATCAAGTGCATTACCGAGTAGCTGAGGTTCCGCGGCAAGAAGCCGGGCAATGGAAATCCCGCCGCGGCTGATAAAGGCGAGAAACGCGGCGTGAAAGCTGTCGCCGGCACCCACGGCATCTTGAATCTGCGAGACTTGGTAGGCATCTTGCGAAATCACGCCCTGATCCGTGTAGAGGCGAGCACCGCCACGCCCCTCGGTGAGTAGGAACATGCCGCCATCCATCTCTTTGTGCGCGATTTCGGCGCTGCGCACCTGTTCGCTGGCGAGATCTAGGGCCTCCAAATCTTCGAGACTCGCTTTGAGGATGTCGGCGAAGGGAAACAGGGAGCGCACACCTTCGAGATAGGCCTTTGTGTCGAGACTCGCGCCCAGGCGAATGTTGATGTCGATACTGACAATCACGCCCCGAGCGCGCATGAGCTTGAGTGTTTCTCGGATCTTCGTAAGCTGGCTAGGCGTGATGGCTAGCGATCCTGTGTGAAAAATCTCCAAGTGCTCGGGGAGGTGGGCTTGAATCTCTTCAAGGGTCAGGTCCTTGTCCGCGATTCCCTCGCGGTAGAGCCGGTAGGCCGGGTTGCCATCATCGTCAAGAGTGATAATCGCGAGGGATGTGGGCCAGGCGGACCGGCGCCTGGTCGGTGTGTGTACGCCTTCGTCAATGAGCGCCTCTCGCAGTTGATTGCCAAAGGCGTCTTGCGAAAGTGGCGACAGGTAGCTGACCGCAGTGCCCTGTCTCGCAAGTCCTATGGCGAGGTTGTACGGAGAGCCGCCAAGATGTGGCCGATAGGCACCATCTGCTCCCGGGATGAAGTCGATGAGCGCCTCGCCGAGGATAGCGACCGTCACTTGCTTCAATCCTCCTGATGCGCTTGCGATGACTCTTGCGTCTGACGGCGATCTTCGGTCAGCACCACATAGGAGACGACGACAAAAAAGGACACGACCACGCCGAGAATCTTGTAGGACAGGCTGAATCCAAGTTGATCGTACATCATGCCGACAATGATCGAGACCCCGTTGGCCGCCACCTGGGCCATGAATTTGAAGCCAACAGTATGGATGGTCGCCGAGACGTGTGCATCAAAGGTCGCGGAGATGTTTTTGAAAAGCGTTACCAGCATGATCGGTAGCTCAATGGCGTGCAACTGCTTCATGCTTGAGATCTCGACCGCACCATCCGAATAGCCCGAGCCGATGATCCTGATCGCCAGGATCACCCCACTTGAGACGAGTCCATTCTTGGCCGGTCGGGAAATTTAGGTTGTGTATCCATACTGGGGATGGTGATACCCGAATTAGGTATGTCTGTTAGGTATGTCTTGTCGTCGCGGGACGATGATGTTTCACTATGCGCCCTTGAAAATGAGTTCCTAGGAACATCAACATGGATTTCGGAGTTGGTACTTTCATCGGCGCGGACGGCGCTCCCGTTCAAATGATCGCGGCCTTGGCAGAGTCCCTTGGCTTTGAGTCCTTCTTCGTATCCGAGCATTCGCATATTCCGGTTTCGACAGACTTTCCGATGGCACCCGAGGTGCCGCTCATCTACAAGAGCATGCTGGATCCGTTTGTTGGCCTCGGTGCCTGCGCCGCCGCCACCGAGACCATTCGACTAGGCACGGCCATCTGCATACTCCCGCAGCGCGATGCGATCCACACCGCAAAAGAGGTGGCGACACTCGATCAGATATCAAAGGGTCGCTTCGTTTTCGGTATCGGCGCGGGTTGGAATGCGCCTGAAATGGAGAACCACGGCATCCCCTTCGCCGAGCGCTTCGCCAGAACACGAGAGGCACTTGAAGCCATGCAGGCGTTCTGGGAAAACGACGAGGCGGAGTACAGCGGAAAACTCATCAGCTATGAACGGAGCTGGATGTATCCCAAGCCGGTGCAGAAGCCTGGCCCTGAACTCGTTCTCGCTGGTGGCGGTCCGAACATACTCAAACGGTGCGTGAGTCTCGGGTGCGGCTGGATGCCGGTGTTCGTGCCGGCTCTGCCCGCTGGCATGGAAGGTAGAGTCACACCACTTGATTCGCTGGGACGGGCGAGGGAGACCTTGCAAGAACTCGAACAGGCAGAAGGTCGGCCGCGAACGCGGATTTCAGCCATGGGCCTGCCGCCGACGCCTGAATTCATCGATACCTTGCTTGAACATGGCGTGGAACGCATGATCTTGAGCATCAGTTCAGAGAGCGAAGTGTCGGTGAAGCAACAACTCGAACAGATTCGGGAAGCGGTCGCGGCTTACTGTTGAAGGCGATTTGTCCTTCAATTGCTTGCCGACCTGGCAGGTCAGGCGTAGTCTTACAGTGATATATATCTTGATATACTACATGCTTGACATTCAAAGGCAATCGGAGCTTGGGTGGGATTCGCAATGACGAGGAAAACAGACTATAAAGGTGTCGCCAAGGTCTTCTGGAATGGACGCAGCCAGGCGGTGCGGTTACCTGCAGCGTGCCGGTTCAACACCTCTGAAGTGGAGATCATCAAGCGGGGGAATCAGGTCACCCTGCGTCCTCGTGGCAAGAACTGGGGTGCCTACTTTCAGTCAAAGTCGCGCGCATCTTTGCCCGCGCGAGAACAACCACCTCTGGAAGAACGTGGTGAATTTCGGTGATGTTTATGCTCGATACCGACATCTGCATATTCATCATGAATAGTCGTCACGAGGTATTGCAGAAGAGGTTTGAGCAATATGCGGACCGCATCTGTATTTCTTCCATCACTCATGCGGAACTCTGCTTCGGAGTCGCGCATTCTTTGCGGGTAGAAGAGAACACTGCTGAACTTGAATCGTTTTGTCTCGATCTTGAGATCCTTTCCTTCGATCGGCCTGCTGGGATTCATTACGGCGGGATCAGACAGGTACTCACCGAGCGTGGGCACTTGATTGGTGCGAACGACCTTCTTATAGCCAGTCATGCGCGCAGTGTCGGCGCAACCCTGGTGACCAACAATGTGAAGGAGTTTTGTAGGGTGCCCGAACTAGAAATAGAGAACTGGTTGTCGGAAGCCCTATAAGTCGTTGAGGTGCCTCGCATCTGTGCTCACACAGGCACAATCCTCCTCTAAGAGTCGCTCGGCGGCATCGGCCGAGTGAGGAGATACAGGGCGACAGTGCCAAGAATGATGCCTTCAATCACCAGCACCAATCGGGGAACTTGAAGCACGAGCGACAGGACGAACAGCAGTGCGATGGCCGTTACAGCCCAGATTTTCGCCGGCCTCGAGACTGCTCGATGCTCGCGCCAATCCCTGATCGGCGGACCCAAGATCGGGTGGTTGATCAACCAGTCGTGCATGCGGCGTGAGCCACGTGAGAAGAGGCAGGCCGCCAGAATCAAGAAAGGCGTGGTCGGCAAGAGCGGGACGAGGATGCCGATCGCGCCAAGAGCCACACACACTATGCCCAGCAGCGTCCAAATGTGGCACCCTTTGGGCTGGTTTTCAGATTCGGAGGTCATAGGCATCCGTCGGTGAATTCACTCGCACGCGCATTCTTATCCTAGACTATCAATCAGCGCGCTAGATTTCCTGACATGCCAGAGCTTCCGGACCTCACTGTGTACCTCGACCACCTTGATCGGCGAATAGTCGGAGAGGAATTGCTCGACATACGGCTGCAAAGCGCGTTTGTGTTGCGCACGGTCTCGCCGTCCATTGAAGAGGTGAGGGGACATCGTGTGACTGGTGTTCGTCGACTCGCCAAGCAACTGGTGTTCGAACTCGAGGGAAACCTGTTCGTCGTGATTCATTTGATGATCTCTGGACGACTGCGTTGGTATGAACAAGGCCGCGCATTGCCAAAGGACTCCGGCTTGGCGGCCTTTGATTTCTCCTCGGGCACGCTGATCTTTACAGAAGTGAGTAAGAAGAAACGATCATCTCTGAGGCTTGTCCGTGGTAGCGAGGCGCTGGCGGAATTTAATCCCGGGGGGTTGGAGGTGTTGGAGATCGACTTGTCGGAGTTTATGCAGAGGCTGCGCACATCGAAGCACACATTGAAACGCACGCTCACCGACCAGCGCATCTTTGCCGGAATTGGCAATGCCTACTCGGACGAGATCCTACTACGCGCGAAGCTCTCGCCCTTCAAGCTCGCGAGAGACCTTAAGGATGAAGAGGGCGAGCGTCTGTTCAATGCCTGCCGTCAAATCCTCTCCGAATGGATTGAAATACTCCGCAACAAGACTGGAGAGAGTTTTCCGGACAAGGTCACAGCCTTTCACGAGGAGATGGCGGCCCATGGTAAGTATCGACAGCCCTGTCCCGTCTGCGGCGCTCCGATACAACGCATCCGCCACGCAGAGAACGAGAGCAATTACTGCGCGGGCTGTCAGACCGGAGGACGCTTGCTCGCTGATCGATCTTTGTCCAGATTGCTCAAAGATTCTTGGCCGAAGCGGATCGAAGAGTCGCCCGAGCGTACTCGCGAAGGACGCGGTTGATTTCGGTTTGGTATCCCTTGCCGCCTGGCACATTTGACCTGAACCATGCGATCACATCTGCATCCAATCTGAGCGTGATCTGCTGCTTCATTGGCCGATACAGCGGACTTCGACGCGCCCCGGACCAATTGCGCACTTCAGGAATATCTGATGTATCGATTCGTTCATCAGAAAGTTCTAGGAGAATGGCGACTTCTTCCCTTTGCTGTTTCGAAAGCTCCTTAGAATTCTCCTTGTTCATAGGCCCTCCTTTCCTTTGCGGTGGCTTTTCTGGCGCTGAAGATTCGACCAACCTCCTCGTTTGATTCGTGTTCGAGAACGGGCCAAGTGTGCGCGACGATCACGACAAGTTCACCAATCGCACCAATGGCAAGCCACCTTTCCTCAGTTGTGCCAGAATCCGGAAGCAATAGCAAGAGTGGGTCTTCAAACACCAATTGTGCGGTCTCAAAGCTGAGTCCGTGTTTCCGCTTATTGATGCGGTTCTTTTCATGATCCAAATCCCAACGCAATTCGTGGTCTTGTAGTTTCAGTAATGTAGCTACAATAACATAGTTACCATCGAGACTCCAAGCCCGGATGCCTCTCTTATAATGAGACATGCCTAGCGGTCGGAATCAAGCACATTTCCACCTTGCCCTCGGGGTCGAGGAAGAATTCCTGATCGTCGATCCGGCGAGTGGTGATGTGCTGAAGGACCCCGATCCGCGCCTATTCGAATACTGCGAAAAGCATGCGTCTCCGCACCGCATGATGCATGAGTTCCTTTGTTCGCAGATTGAATCCAATACCCGCGTATGTGCCCCCGTGTCCGATTTGCGCGAGCTCGATTGTGAATCCGAGTTGCTTCATGTGCTGGACATCATTCGCGACGGCACGAGCGCTGATCGACAGGTGGATCATTACAGGCTGCGTCGCCTTGAAGGGGACTCTGCTGAGCAGGCGCTTCAAAGTGTTGTACAGCTTGCGATCGAGGAAACGCGTGAAGGTTTGTAGTCGCTGGTTTCTACTTGAGCGAAGATTGAGAGTGTTCTACCAAGAGAGAAAGCACGGCTCGCCGTTGTTCCTATGACCGCCACGGGTTTTTCTACGAGGGGGACGAACCTTCGAGCGGCATGCCTCTCAGACGTGGGTCGGATTCGCCGACTCAACGAGGATAGTTTCGGTGCTGACCCGGAGCTTGGCCTTTGGGTGGTCGCCGACGGCATGGGAGGGCACTCCGCCGGCGATGTCGCGAGTGACTTGGCAGTCAAGCATACCTTAAGGTTGGTGGCTGACGGAATGCCGCTCATCGAAGCCGTGTGGAAGGCACACGAACTTATTTGCCGTGCACCCTGGGAAGGCATAGGCGTCCCCGGCATGGGAACCACCTTGGTGGCAGCACAGTTCGCAGATTCAAACTTTTCCATCTATTGGGCTGGCGATAGCCGAGCCTACCTGCACAGCACCGCCGGACTGAGGCAAATCACAGTCGACCATTCTCATGTGCAAGAGCTCATGGATGCCGGAGAGATCACTGCCCAAGAGGCGAAAGTGCATCCGGCACGCGATATCGTGACCCAATGCCTTGGAGCGGATGGGCAGGCGCTTGATCGGTTCGACGAAGTCAGCGGAGAACTTGGCGCGGGCGAAATACTGTTGCTTTGTACCGATGGTCTTACCAACGAGTTGAGCGACGGCGAAATCGCTGCCGTGCTGGCTGAACAGACTTCGATCCACGAATCGGTTCAGCGCCTAGTGGATCAGGCAAACTCGAATGGCGGCTCCGACAACATCACGGTGGCACTGATAGCCATATCGGCGGACGATGACTGAGAAGATCAACGCGTGTGAAGGTTCCCCTGTCACCTGTAGAATGATGCGTTTTCCGCAACGAGAAGAATTCAAATGAAGCGACTGTTTGCCGCACTACTCATTGTGACAACCTGCTTATCGACCGCACCGTTCATATCGGCTGCGGATAATAATCTTGCTGAAATCCTGGCCGCACAGCCTGATGAAGTGCAGGCTCGCTATCAATATCGGAATCCCAAGGAAACAATAGAGTTCTTCGGTCTTGAACCAGGTATGACAGTCGTGGAGGTGCTACCTGGCGGGGGCTGGTATACCAAGATCCTCTTGCCCTATTTGGGATCTGGCGGCAGGCTAATCGGCGCTGACTATCCGATCGAGGCCTGGGGTTCGGTCTACGCGAACGAGGAGTTTCTGGAAAGTCGCAAGGCTTGGCCAGGGACTTGGAGCGAGGAGGCGAGTGGCTGGTCTGGAGATGATGGCGCGCAAGTGGACGCCTTCGTATTGGGTTCGCTTCCCGAATCCATGCAGGGCGCCGCGGATGCGTTCCTCTTTATCCGAGCGATGCATAACCTCAATCATCCAGAACCGGAAGGGTCTCATCTGAAAACCGCCATCCAGAGCGCGTGGGATGCCCTTAATTCCGGCGGAGTTGTCGGCATCGTCCAGCATCATG
>CAZNYE010000393.1:0-2182 GCA_964577185.1 uncultured Pseudomonadales bacterium
TACGGAGGCCACTATGATGGTGTCCCTACGCTCAATCACCGCCTTGGTGGCGGACAACCGCATCTGTTCTATGTGTTGATTGATCGAGGCATCTTTTTCTATGTAGAGATCATTGGCAGGAACATAGGCTTCCGGCTGATAGTAGTCGTAGTAGGAAACGAAGTACTCAACAGCGTTCCTCGGAAAGTAGTTGCGGAACTCGGCGTAGAGCTGCGCCGCCAAGATCTTGTTGGGAGCGAGCACAAGGGTGGGGCGTCCGATGCGCTCAATCACATTGGCGACTGTGAAGGTCTTTCCAGAACCTGTGACCCCAAGCAATGTTTGAAACCGCAACCCGTCATTGAGCCCCTCGACCAAGCCGTCAATTGCCTCTGGCTGATCTCCCGCCGGCCCATACTCGGCGAAGACCCGCAGCCGCTCGGTGCGCGGACGTTCAAGAACTTCTGCGGACACCTCACACTCCTATTGCGCGCCGCTGGAGCCTGTGACTTCGAGCAGCTTGTGGCCGTGATGGGTGCTGCCGAACTCATCCACCGCCAGCACTGATAAGAGGTGTGGACCGGGTGCCAAATCGTCCGGCAGGTCGGCAATCCAGATATGCGAGGACGGCTCCGGTTCCACCCAGGGCTTGATCACGTCGGCGTGTCGCTCTGAGAATTCAAGATAGCTTGGGTCCCAAACCGGTTCGCGTTGCATTTGCACCCAGTCACTTTTCCCCACTTGGAATTTCACCCTGGACCTTGGCCCGCCATCGAATAGATTCACGACCACATCCGCCGCCGCCACCTGGTCTAGGCTAATCCGACCGTCGTAGTGTTCGCCTGGGCGAAAGTCCCGATACGCGCCGCTCGGGCCGTGGTGCGCGGCGTCGAGCATGATGCGCATCTGGTAGTCTTCGGGCCGTCCGGCGGCCTTGAAGCTCACCTTGAGATCGTTTCCGTCGACCTGCATGCGATGGTATCCCCTCGGTGTTCCGTCCCTTTGCATGGAGATGGGTAGCGCGCTTTCATCGAAGGGACCGCTCCACCAGCTCCCCGAGACCGTGGTGAGTACATGGTGATGAAAAGCCTCCTTGCCTTTGTACCCGTCCTCCTCCCCGATCCACACATGCTCGGTGGTGTGGGTGTGTCCGGCCATGGCGTAGAGATGGGGATAGTCAGTGAGCAGGTCGAACAGTGCCTGTCGATCCTCCACGCCTCGCCGGCCGGCATCCATGCCGCGGCTTGTCATGAGTGGAATATGCATCGCGAGTACCAATAGCTTGTCTTCTGGCACGTGTTCAAGTTCGGCCTTGAGCCAGGCAATCTGTTGCTCGCCCAACGCGCCATCGTAGCCGCCGTTGAATCGGGGGTTTTTCGCATCCGCGCCGCGATAGCGAACATCGTCGAGCACCACGAACACGGCGTCGCCATACTCAAAGGCATAGTAGGGTGGGCCATACCACTTGGAGAAAGTCTCCAGCGAATAGGCATCCGACTCGGCAAGGAAGTTAAGTTCGTGATTGCCTGGCACGTTGTACCAGGGAATGCCTATCTGCGCGATGATGCTGTTGTAGCGCGGGAACATGGACAGATCATCAAACAGAATATCGCCCATGGTCATGCCGAAGGCGGCATTGGTTCCGATTAGCTCGGTCACCACGCTGTCGCGGATATAGTCCAGCTCTTCCTCGGTTTGCGGTTGCGTGTCCGCAAAGAGGATCGCCTCAAAGGAGGAAGGCTCGTGATGGTGATGAAGGGGAAAGTCGATGCGCCCAGGTAGCGCGCCCGTGGGTTCGATGCCTTGGTAGCGGAATCCGGATGGCGACCCTTGCGGGCGATGCAGGTAGTAGAACTTTGGAAGGAGGTACTTGTCTTGTGGCGTCCCGTATCCCGCGGGCTTGGTGATGAAGATAATGCTGTCGCCATCGATTCGAAGTGCGTAGTTGCCCGATTCGTCGGTGAGCACAACCTCTCGACCATTTGAAACGCGCACCTTGGCGATGCCCGGCTCCCCTTCATCGGCCACGCCGTTGTGATTCAGGTCATCAAACACCCGTCCGGCCAGATATTCCGCTGAGCTGTTGAGGCTGACCAAGTAGGCCGGGAGAAGCGTGAGGGCGAGGAATTGTGCGCGCATCGGGAGCCTTCGGCGAGTTAGGTAGCATTGGCAATTTGTTCTCTTGTCTCGCCGAAGGCTCCCG
>CAZNYE010000394.1:0-5392 GCA_964577185.1 uncultured Pseudomonadales bacterium
AAGGCCGCGCACGAGAAAGGGCCGCCTCTTCGCCACCGACGATGAAAGTCAGCGTCCCGGCCCCGGCCCCAGCCGTGCCGCCAGAGACAGGCGCATCCAGCATCTCAATCCCGCGCACCCTGGCCGCTTCTCCCACCTCCCGCGCAGTTGCCGGCGCGATGGTGCTGCACTCAATGACGAGGGTTTCAGAATCAATATGATCAATCAGAGCCGGCCCGTGCGAGTCTTCGAGGTAGAGACCGCGCACATGCGCAGAAGCGGGCAACATGCTGATGCAACAATCAACGCCCTGCACGGCATCCTCGGGCGAAGTCGCTGCCCGCGCGCCCTCACGCCCAAGCGCACTCACCCGCTCGGCGACCAAGTCAAACACTTTCAGATTGTGCCCGGCGGCAAGCAGGTTGCTGGCCATGGGGCCACCCATGTTGCCAAGCCCTATGAATCCTATGTCGGCCATGTCAGTCCCCCAAGTCTGCAAGAGGATGCGAATCAAAGGGTGTCTCAAAATGAGACAGGACATATTCTTCTGGCGTTTCCTCTAGCGTCTTGTAACGCCATTCGGGCGCCATGTCCTTATCGATGATGAGCGCTCGCACCCCTTCGCGAAAGTCCGGGTTGCGTGCACAGTGGCTTGCGATGTTGTGTTCCATCTGAAAGCACCCCACCAGATCGAGGTCGCGCACCCTGCGAAGCTGTTCGGCGATGATGCCCAAGGTCGTGGGGCAACCGCGATGCATGGTGGCAATTGCCCTATCGACCCATTCATCCTGCCCCTTGAGCGAGTCGATTCGCGCCACTAGCTCCAAGGGGCTCAGAGGCTCATCACCAATGGTCGCCTTGAGAAGCTCATCATGCGCTTCGAGATTGCCAGCATCCAGTTGGTCCATTTGTTCGGGCCGCGCCCAATCAATCGACAGCAACTTATCCCCGAGCGTTTCGACATCTCCCACAGCATGCGTGCCAAGCCCCATATAGAGGGCGTCCGCGCCTGAAATCTGTACGCCGGTCATAGCAAGGAAGGCTGCAAGGTGGTAGGGAAGATTCTTCAATACCCAGCTCGCGCCAGCATCTGGGAAGAGACCAATGGTGAGTTCCGGCATGGCAACCCGCGAACGCGGACCCACCACCCGCACGCGCGATGCCGAAAAGAGTCCGAGCCCACCGCCCATGACAATGCCTGTCCCCAAACACACGACAGGCTTGGGATAGGTGTGCAAGCGATAGTCGAGCCGGTATTCCTGCTCGAAGAAGCGACCTGCGAGCACAAGCGCCGGATCTTGGGTCATCGAAGCGTAGAGCGCCTGGATATCGCCACCCGCGCAGAAGGCCCGGTCTCCGACACCGCGTAGCACCACGGCATCGATCTCGTCATCCTGCTCCCAGGCATCAAGCTGGGGGTTGAGGAGATCAATCATCTCGAGTGACAAGGAATTCAGGGTCTTCTCGGAACTGAGCCTGGCGACACCAAGGCGACCGCCAGCGGCGCTCGCAAGTTCATCAAAGACTACGACAGCTTGGCTCATCTCTAGGCCCAGACAGGAGATCGCTTCTCGAGGAAGGCGTTCACCCCTTCACGCTGATTGGCTCCACTGAAGAGCTTGACGAATTCATCGCGCTCGGTGACATAGTCCACCGACGAATGGCGCCCCTGGTGAATCAGAGTCTTGCAGGCCGCTACCGCATCGGGACTTTGATTGGCTACCGACTTGGCGATCTCTATCGCCCGATCACGCGCCCCGCCGGTTTCCGTAATCTCTTCACAGAGCCCGATCTTCTGTGCGGTTTCGGCGTTCACGCGCTCCCCGCAGAGAATGATGCGCTTGGCCCAGCCCTCACCGACCATCCAAGGAAGCAACTGCGTGCCGCCACCACAGGGCAAGAGCCCCACCGCGGCTTCCGGCAAGGACATGCGCGCCTGGGACTCCACGACGCGAATATCACATGCGAGTGCGCATTCAAGTCCACCGCCCATGGCCCAGCCATTGATCGCCGCCACGGACACACCTTGGAACGCCGCGAGACGCTCGAAGGCACTGCCGAATGCATGGCTCATCTTTGCCGCGGTCTCACTACTCCCATCAGCGAACAAATTCAGATTGGCACCAGCCGAGAAGAACTTCTCACCCTGCCCCGTGAGCACCAGCGCCCTGACTTCTGCATCCTCATCCAATACATCGACCAGGGCTTCGAGTGCGGGCAGACTCTCATCGTCCCAGGTATTGGCGGGTGGATTGTTGATGGTGACCAGGGCAACACCGTCGCGTATTTCGAGTTGCAGCTTGTCAGTGGTGGATTGGGTCATCGAATAATCTCCGTGGCGCCTTGCATCAAGAGTCGGCGCGAAATAATGAGTCGCATGATTTCGTTGGTGCCTTCGAGAATGCGATGCACGCGCAGGTCGCGCACGTGGCGTTCGAGCGGGAATTCCTTCATATAGCCGTAGCCGCCGTGAAGCTGCAGGGCTTCATCGCAAATGTGAAAGCCGGCATCGGTGGCGAAACGCTTGGCCATGGCGCAGTAGAGGGCGGCCTCTGGATCCTTGTTGTCGAGCTTGTATGCGGCGTAGCGCACCATCTGACGTGCCGCCACAAGGTCCGTCGCCATGTCCGCCAGTTTGAACTGCAAGGCTTGAAAATCCGCAAGCGGCTTGCCGAACTGCTTGCGTTCCCGCATCCAACCCGCCGCTCGCTCAAGCGCGGACTGCGCGGTGCCTATGGAGCAGGTGGCGATATTGATTCGGCCGCCATCGAGGCCGCGCATGGCGATCTTGAAGCCCTCGCCCGACATTCCAAGTCGATAGCGAGCCGGAATGGACACCTGATCAAAATTGACCTGCGATGTCGGCTGGCTATTCCAGCCCATCTTGTCTTCCCGACGCCCGTAACTCACCCCCGATGCATCGCCCGGCACCAGGAAGCTGCCGATCTTGCCATCGTCTTGACGCGCCATGACAACCAGCGCATCCGTGTGTCCGGCGCCTGAAATAAAGGCCTTGGTACCGGTGATGCGAAATCCGCCCTCATGTGCTTCGGCCTTGGTTTTCATGGCCGCGGCATCGGAACCAGAACCGGGCTCCGTCAGGCAGTAGGAAATGAGCTTTTCTCCGGTCGCAAGACTCGGCGCCCACTCCCGGCACGCTTCTTCGGTGCCAAAGGTGGCGAGCATCCACAAGGCCATGTTGTGGATGGTGATGAAGGCGGTCGTCGAAGTGCAGCCATACGCGAGCTCTTCAATGATCAGCGTCGAGTCGAGTCGGCTGAGTCCCTGGCCACCCTGTTCTTCGGCGGTATAAAGCGAACAGAAACCAAGTTCGCCGGCACGGCCGATGACATCCTTTGGAAAGGTGTGATCTCGATCCCAATCGGCGGCGTGGGGTGCGAATTCTCGACGAGCGAAGTCGCGCGCCGTTTCAACAAAAAGTGTCTGTTCTTCGTTGAGATCGAAGTCCATGGTGGCCAGTGTATGAGTGAGACGAGGGATCCAGTCCTAATGAACCTGGAACCAATCAATCGGCATCTTACCCTGCCCGGTGAGGTATCTATTGGCGCGCGAGAAATGCCGGCAGCCAAAGAACCCTCGGTCAGCCGACAAGGGCGAGGGATGTGGGGCCGTGAGCACCAGGTGCCGGTCGCGGTCGAGCCGCTGTCCCTTGTTGCGCGCATCGCTGCCCCAGAGCATGAACACCAAATGCTCGCATTGGTCGTTGAGTACTTCAACGACGCGATCGGTGAACTGCTCCCAGCCCTGTCCGCGATGGCTCGCCGCCCTGCCCCGCTCCACGGTCAGCACCGCGTTCAGGAGCAGTACGCCCTGTTCGGCCCAAGGCACAAGCGACCCGCCCTGCGAGGCGAAGTCCCTCGCTTCGCCGTCTTGTGCGAAATCATCCCCAACCTCGCGCAGGATGTTCACCAAGGAGGGCGGTTTGGACACGCCACTCGGTACGGAAAAGCACAAGCCCTCGGCTTGCCCTGGGCCGTGGTAGGGGTCTTGACCGATGATGACCACCTTGACATTGGTCAGTGGTGTGAGGTCAAGCGCTCGGAAAATACGCGCCGCGGGTGGGTAGATGGTTTTCCCCGAACGCGCTTCCGCAAGCAGAAATGCGCGCAGGGTCTTCATGTAGGGGCGCTCGAATTCGTCAATCAGGTGCTCGCGCCAAGAGTCTTCAAGCTTGACTCGAGATTGCGACTCGTTTTCGGCCATGGGCGCTACTCCATGTGCGTTTCTGGTCGCAGGAGGGGAAACAAGAGGACATCGCGAATGGTCGTGGCACTGACAAGCAGCATCACCAATCGGTCTATGCCCAACCCCTGGCCTCCGGTCGGCGGCAGTCCATATTCGAGCGCATGCACATAGTCATGGTCTATGCGCATGGCCTCTGCATTCCCTTCCGCACGGCGAGCTTCCTGGGCACGAAAGCGTTTCAGCTGCTCATCCGGGTCGTTGAGTTCAGAAAAGCCATTTGCGATCTCCCGTCCGGCGACGAAGAGTTCGAATCGATCGACGATTTCAGGACGCTCGTCGTTGGCGCGCGAGAGCGGTGAGACCGCAGCCGGATAGTGGGTGATGTAGGTGGGGGCGATCAAGTTCGGTTCGACCCGGGCTTCGAAGAGTGCGAAGAGGAGCTCACCCTCGCTTGGATTCCCTTCTGGCGCATCGTCGCCAAGTACGCTCAAAAGGGTGTCCTTGTTCCAAAGGGCTTCCTTGGAGAGACCGGTTTGTTCACTTACCGCATCCTCCATGGAGATCCTCGGATAGTCGGCGCAAAGATCGATTTGCTGATCGCCCAAGGTGATCTGCTCGATTCCCGTCTCCTTGGCAACGGCATGAATGAGCTCGGTGGTGAGGTTCATGACATCCTCGACATCGGCATAGGCCTGATAGAACTCGAGCATGGTGAATTCGGGATTGTGGCGGGTGGAAAGCCCCTCGTTGCGAAAGTTGCGATTGATCTCAAAAACGCGCTCGAAGCCGCCCACAACAAGCCGCTTGAGGTAGAGCTCGGGCGCCACGCGAAGGTAGAGCTCCATGTCGAGGGCATTGTGATGGGTGACGAAGGGGCGAGCGGCGGCCCCGGAGGCAACGGGCTGCATCATCGGGGTTTCGACTTCAAGAAAATCGCGCGACTCGAAAAAGCGTCGGATCGCACTTACCACCTTGGCGCGCAGCCTGAACACCTCACGAGAACCCTCGTTCATCATGAGGTCCAAGTAGCGCTGCCGATAACGTATCTCTTGGTCTACCAGGCCGTGAAACTTCTCCGGCAGCGGGTGCAAGGCTTTCGCGAGGAGTTCGATGCTGCTCGCCTGCACCGTCAGTTCCTTGCGCATGGTGCGCATCATCACGCCGCGCACGCCCACGAGGTCTCCGATGTCCATCAGATGTTCTATGT
>CAZNYE010000395.1:0-13842 GCA_964577185.1 uncultured Pseudomonadales bacterium
CGCGTGCACGGTCTCTCACTCACCGAAGCCGGACTCGTACTGGGCGTAGTGGGCACACTCGGTGCCTTGATTGGCGCCATATCCGGCGGAATCCTCTGCGACCGGCTCGCGTCTCGAGACAAGCGCTGGCAGTTGCGGCTGCCCTCTGTCGGTGCAGGCCTCTCAGTGATTTTTCTT
Source organism: uncultured Pseudomonadales bacterium (assembly GCA_964577185.1). Classification (GTDB taxonomy): domain Bacteria; phylum Pseudomonadota; class Gammaproteobacteria; order Pseudomonadales; family Azotimanducaceae; genus Azotimanducus. The sequence continues at coordinate 178 of CAZNYE010000395.1, forward strand.
GGCCTGTTCCTGCTGTATCCAGAAGGCGAGTTTTGGCGACTTGGAGAAATCAGGGTGCCCTTCGCGGTGGTGTTCCTATTCCTTGGCGGTGTCGTCTCTTCCTTCTGGATCGGACCCACCTACGCGGCGATACAAACACTCACCCCGAGTCATCTACGCTCGCAGGCATCAGCCTTGCTCTTACTACTACTTAACCTGATTGGTATGGGCCTCGGACCCTTGCTTGTGGGCGCATTGAGTGACTCGCTTGCAGGCAGTTTCGCAGAACACTCCGTCCGCTATGCCATGGTCATCAGTCTGGTGACAGTGGTGGTCGGAAGCTGGCTCTACTGGTACGGTGGCGAGCACTACCGTCGTGCACTCGAAACAAACGAAGACACGTCTAGAGGTCAAACATGAAGAAAGCCCTGCTCATCCTGCTGGGCGCGCTTCTTTTGGTCGCGATGCTCGGCTATGCCTTGATTCAGCAGCCCGGCTTTCAGGCTTGGCTGGTGAGGATCAACCTCCCGGATTTCCCCGACTACCCGCGGCCAAAAGAAAGGCTCAGCGAGAACGATCAAGGGGAGATCTATTTTCACACCTTCAGCCCTTTTGATCTTCAGCCCATCCTTGCGAACAAGCTGACAACACCCACAACCGGACTGGGTTATCTGAGCTTTCCAGGGGATGTCCAATCTCCTGTTCCGGCGATGATCATCCTGCCTGGCAGCGGCGGTATCCAACCCGGGCGCGAACATGAGTACGCCATGTTCTTGAACGCGCTTGGCATCGCTGGATTTGTCGTCGAATACTATGCACCGCGAGGGCTCCATGACGAAGTCAGTTATCTGATCCGCACCGCGTCGGTCACCGAGTTCGACTTGATCACCGACGCCTATGCGGCGCTCGAACTCCTGAGCACCCATCCGCGCATAGATGCCGCGCGCATCGGTGTCGTGGGGTTCTCATACGGCGGCATGGCAAGCCGGTTGGCAATGGATGACAGAATCCGCACTATCTTGGCCCCGAATCATCGGGGGTTCAAGCTGCACATAGATGTCTACGGGCCCTGCTTTCAGGTGCTCGGAACGCGCGAGACCAACGGCGCACCGCTCCTTACGCTGCGCGGAACCGAGGATGCGTCCAACGATCTTGCTGCCTGCAGATCGCGAGAAGATGAACTCCGCGAGATAGGTGTGCAGGTGGTTGCCAAGGTCTACGAGGGAGCCGGGCACGCATGGGAAAACGCCGCGCGGCGCATCTTTCGAGAAGAGTCGCCCTATATTGAGGGCTGTGAGTGGTCTTACGACGATCGGGGTGTACCCTGGGTGGGTGGCAAGCCTCTCTCTGATTATGGTGTTGAGGCATCGCGCGCCGAGCGCATCGCTCTGCGCTTTACGAGCGGCGCGCGCCTACGGGACTGCGTGAAGTATGGCTACATTGTTGGCCGCGACGAGGCGGTTCGCGAACAGGCCTTTGAAGATGCCAAGGAGTTCTTACTGGAGCACTTGTAGACTCGTGGAATCGGAGTCTCGTCCGAAGCAGAAAGGGCGGTATTGGCGGGCTGTGTAGGCGGTGGAGTAGTATATTTTCTAAGTCATGTTCTGGTATTGAACCTTTCCTGGTTCGCTTGGGGGATCATAATTGCTCTGATTGGTTTTCTTGTCGCTACGCCGTGGCGTATGGGTCGAAATCAATCCAAACAGGAACGATGAACAAGAGTGAACGGAAGCTGAAGCAAATGCGCCGACGAACATGGTCTTGCGTGCCAGAATCAGCGGCTTCCGTTGGAACACTCGCCTTGTGGACATGTAGCGACAACCCGCTATTGGCCGTCCGGCGAAGGCTTGAGGAGATTTATTCCTTGGCAGGACCCAGAGAGGCAGGGAACACAGCCCAAGCCGCGAAGTCGTCGGACATTTCTAGGAATCTGTGCCGAGCCCGGGCGGCCACAAATGCGGCGTCACCGATGGTCAGCGATCTTGTTTCTCCTTCAACTTCGATCTTTGCGGTTCCGCTCACCACCACGTAGACCTCGTCTTCTTCATGCGGTGATTGCCTGTCAACACCGCGAGGAGCGTAGAGGCCCGTGAGCAGGGCGGGCCGATCAGACGCAACCACCCACGGATCGTCGCTCTCTAAATCGATCTTCGCAAGCGTTTCTTGAAAGGACATGACGTCGAGCGCATTACTCATAGTTATTTCTCCGACGAGGCGGCAAGGCAATCAAACTCGAGCGAGCTTGCGCACCCTACTAGATGCCACCACGCGACCTTGCGCGAAGTAGGCTTCGTGGTTCTTTTCGATCTCCCCATCTTCATAGAGGTAATTCACCATGATGCCAAGCGACCGCGTCCTGCCCGTATCCGACATGTCCGCCCCCCAATGAATGTAGTCAAGGGTAGCGCCATTGCCGAGGTGAAATCTGGCAACGGGGTCCAATGGGACGCCTACCTGCTTTTCTTCAAGTAGATAGTGTGCGCAGAGCTTCAAGGCCGCTTCGCGCACGGAATCATCCAACGTCTGCAAAGAGCGGTGCGAATGGACTATCTCCTGTACCTTGCGCAATTGCTCGTGGAGTCCATTCCTGTTCGTATTTCCTGCCAGCCCGCGCTCAAGCCATCCTCGAAAGCTAGGAACCGGAGACAAGGTCTCGAACCGCCGAATGCCGGGCATTTCGGCGCTGAGGTCGGCCGCCACCTGTTTGATCAGAAAATTTCCGAAGGAGATGCCCTGCAGGCCCTTGTGGCAATTGCTGATCGAGTAAAAGGTGGCTGTATCCTGGCCTGAAGCTTCCAACACCTGTCGATTAGTTTGGATCAAAGGGCCGATGGAAGACGCGCTACCCTTGCCAAGTGCGATCTCGACAAAGATGATCGGATCATCAGGCATGGCTGGATGAAAGAAGGCAAAGAGGCGGCGGTCCTCCTTCAAGCGATTGCGCAGGTCGTCCCATCCATTGATTTCATGCACAGCCTCATATTCGATGATCTTCTCCAAAACCTTCGCGGACGAATCCCAGTTGATGCGTTGCAAGTCGAGAAAACCGCGATTGAACCAAGCGATCAGCAAGTGCCTCAGGTCGGATTCGATGGCGGCAAGCTGTGGGCGCTCGCCGAGTTCTGCGAGAAGTTTGCCGCGCATGGCGACGAGCACGCTGGTTCCACCAGGTGCCATATTGAGGCGCCGGAAGAGTTTCAGACAAGGCGACTCAACGGCTCGCCGCAGGGCATCGAGTGATTCAAAGTCCGGTCCGGCGCCATAGCGCTCGGCGGCCTCAATGACTTTTGAAGAGTCGGTGAGGAAACCACGATGCAAGACGTCGAAGAAGAGATTGCCTTCGTGGTCCGACAAGGCTCCATAGGCATCCAAGATTTCGCGCGCCAAGGCTAAACCTGAGGCTTCGCCACGATGGTCGACAAGTTGCTGGCAAAGCTTGCCTATGAACTCGGGTGTCGCTGCGGGCCGGTCGGTGGAACCCCTTTGTCCGCTCAGAATCGCTCGCCCCGACTCGAGAACCGAGTCAAGAATTCGAGATAACGCGCCCCGAGACGGTTGTCTTGAGTTCATTTAAGGTTGTGCTTTCTCGCATGGGTGCGCACTCTATGCATGCGCCGATATTGGGCGGGTGTCTGTCCACAGAGCCGCTTGAAGGCCGAATAGAAGGCTGAGTTCGAATTGAACCCAACCTCAAACGCAACGCTCAAGATAGAACGACCTGGCTCGTCATCTCGCTCCAGGAGACGCCTGGCTTCTTCAATGCGGTAGCTATTCAAATAGTCAAAGAAACTCACTCCAAACCCAGCGTTGATCACTTGCGAGAGGTGGTTGATGGGACATCGAACCAATTGCGACAGCTTCGGCAGGGTGAGGCCGGGATGTATGTACGCCTTCTCGTGCTCCATCAGGGCATGAAGTTCACGCTTGTACTTTTCGAGCAACTCTTGGGACAGACCGGATTTGGCGTATTTGCGACCAGGTTCGGCAGACGCGACGGGCTCCTTGTAGTAGTCCGTGATCTGCACCGCGTGATTACCCTTCAAGGTAACAAACTCGGCGGCGTGAGTTTTGCGTGTTCTGGTGTCCAGAAGGCGGCCGTCTTGATATGACATCGAGCGACTTTGCTGTACTTGCGGAGTTCCTTCTCATAGTAGATTTCCGCCCAGAGCTGGCCTGAGAGGTGCTTGGCTTCGATCATGGCGAGCGCAATATTGGCTTTGACCACCGGCGACCATATGCCGGAGGTCACATAGCCCACCTGCTCGCTACACTGCTTGCTGTTGTATATGAACGACCCCTGTGCCGGTTTGTTGCCTTCGATATCCAACTTGATGAGCCTATAGCGCGGACCCCGCTCGGATTCCTCCATGAGCGCGGCGCGTCCATTGAAGTGCGGCTTCTTGAAGTCCACCATCCAGTCGAGGCCGAGTTCGAATGGTGTCTGATCATGCTGGTGGTGAACAGTCTTGAGCGCTTCATTGAACTCATAGCCGGGCATGATGAATCCTGCCTCCAAGCGCAGCCAATTGGTGGCTTCTTCGCCAAAGGGATGTATGCCGTAATCGCTACCGGCGCTGTATAGAGCATCCCAAAGGGCAAGCGCGTGTTCTGGCTCCACCCACAATTCATATCCGAGATCGCCGCTAAAGCCTGTGCGCGAGACCATCAGCCGACTATCCATAAAGTCAAAGTGCCGAATCTCGAATGGTCTGGCATGTTCGATGCCTGCGAGACCCATGCGCTTTAGCACGGCGCAGGAAGTTGGGCCTTGTAGCGAAAGGGCTGCGAGATCATCACTCCTGTCGTTCACAACAAGATGATCGAAGCCAACGCAACTCTTCTTCAGCCAAGCGGTAGAGGGGCTGCCACAGGTGAGCATGAATTCGTCTTCAGACAGACGAAAGATCGTGCCATCGTCTATGAGCCTTCCCTGATCAGTACACCAGAGCACGTAGCTCACACGGCCGGTCTTCATCTTGGTGACATCCCTTGTGACCATGCGATTCAGCATCCGCTGGGCATCCGGTCCACCGATGAAATACTTTTGCATGGGGGATATGTCGTAGGTGCCGCAGGTGTTTCGCACCTTGAAGTACTCGAGTTCGACATCGTAGTAGTACTCGGCGAGCTTGTAGCCGTTCCAAGCCGACCAACCCCCTTTGATGTTGTATTCGGCAAGCCGCGGATAGAAGTGCGTTGGCTTGGCTTCTTCCTGTGACCGGTCGAAGTTATTCATCGTAACAGTCGTCCTCGGGCACCGTATTCGGCTTCTTCAGGTCCATCAGTATCTCTCTCGCGGCATTCGCACCGCAGGCGGATGAGACGCCTCCACCCGGATGAGTTGACGAGCCACACATGTACATGTTCTTGATTGGCATTCGATACTGGGCGTAACCTGGAAACGGCCGATTGAACAGCAACTGGTCGATGGTGAGTTCTCCTTGGAAGATGTTGCCCTCGGTTAAGCCCACTTCCTGTTCAATCTCATGTGGCGTACGAACCTCCATGTGCAAAATGAGGTCTTTGAATCCGGGACTGTATGCTTCAATTCTGTTGACCACCGTCTGACCAAACTGATCGCGCTTCTCTGGCGTCCAAGGTCCATCGGCAAGCTCCGCAGGGCAGTACTGAATGAAATTCGACATCCAGTGCTTGCCCGGCGGTGCCACTGTCGGATCCCAGACCGAGGGGATGATGGACTCGACGAACGGCACGTCCGACCAGCGGCCACGCTTCCAGCAATCATAGGCGCGCTCCATGGTCTCCATAGAGCCCGAATAGACTTGCGAACCTCGATTGATATAAGGGTTGTCCGGGATATTGCTGAACTTGGGCAGGCCGTCCAAAGCGATGTTCACCTTGCCGGAAGAACCGTGAAATTTGAAGTTCTTGGCCTTCTCGTAAATGCCGGGCGGTAGGTCATTCTTGTCCATGATCTTGGTGAAGGTGCGCCTAGCGTCAAGATTTGACACCACAATCTTCGCTTGAAGCTCTTCGCCGCTTGTGAGCAGAACCCCTGTCGCGCGTCCGCTCTTCACCAGAATACGCTCCGCTTCCGCATTGGTGCGCACCTCGCCGCCGAATGACAGGAGCGCCGAGTGAAGCGCCTTGGAGATGGAGCCCATGCCGCCGCGGGCGAGTCCCCAGGAGCCGATATTGCCGTCGACATCCCCCATCACATGATGGAGCAGTATGTAGGAGGAGCCGGGGGAGTACACACCTAGCGCCGTGCCGATGATCCCAGAACCCGCCATGGATGCCTTGACGAGGTCCGTCTCAAAGTACTCGTCGAGAAAGTCCGCCGCGCTCAGGGTGAAGAAGCGCACGTACTCGTATATCTCCTTCTCACCGAGCGACCAGAACTGACGCGCGAGAAACAGCAGTTCTTGAATATCCCTAATCTTCAGCCTGGCCGGGTCGGGAGGCGTTCGCAACAGCGTCTTCCGAATGACCTGAGCGTAACGCCTGAGGTCCGCCTGGATGCGAAACATGGCATCCGCGTCGTGGCGCGAATGTCTCTTGAGTTCGTTGTAAGCGGCCTCGTCGCTGTGATACCCGACGAGATAGTCGCCCTGGTCGCCAAAGTTGATGGTTCCCAGATAGGGAATGAGCATAAGTCCATGGCGACCGAGATCCAGATCCCTATCTAGGGCTTGTCGCATCATGCTGCAGACATAAGAGCAGTTCGAGGAGGTCCAACCTTCATAGAGTTCGCGCGAGACTGCCGCCCCGCCGATATAGTCGTTCTTCTCAACAACGAGCACATCAAGGCCGGCCTTGGCCAAGTAGGCCGCGTTGGTCAATCCATTGTGACCGGCACCTATGATGATTGCATCGAACCGCTTCACGAGAGAATCTCCTTGGCCGCATTGTGTCCCGGAATGCCCGTGAGGTCGCCACCGGGATGAGACCCCGCGCCGCAGAGGTACAGTCCTTGAATCGGCGTTCGATACTGCGCGGCCCCGTAGGTGGGTCGCATCATGATGAGCTGGTCGAGCGCCAAGTCGCCGTGATGCCAGTGTCCACCACTCACTCCAAAGCGAGATTCCAAGTCGATAGGTGTGAGCAGCTGAGACCCAAGGACGAGCCCGCCCAATCCGGGCGCGTAGCCTTCGAGCACATCCATGACACGGCGAAAAAGCAATTCTCTTGCCGCCTCGTTCCAACCTTCGCGTTGCTGGTAGGGCGTGTAGAGAATGTTGGCTGATAAGACGTGCTGACCGTCTGGCGCCATGCGAGGGTTGACAAGACTTGGGATCGAGACTTCAAGCACAGGCATATCTGGCACATCGCCGTACTTGGCATGGTCATATGCCCATTCAATCGAATCCATGTCGGGAGCGAGAATCAAACGCCCGCCCGGGGCTTCAAGATCCGAGAAGCTCGGCAGGCGATCAAGTGCCAAGTGGAGCTTGGAGACCAAGCCCCGATCACGTATGCGCTGAATTCGATTGGTAAATTCAATTTCAAGGAATTCCGCGCCGAGGAGCTTCAAGAAGGTCGTCTTGGGGTCGGCTGAAGAGACGACCCGTGCCGCGGAAATGGTTTCACCACCTTCGAGCCGCACACCAACGGCACAGAGACCTTGCGAGCCAGGCTCTACTTCTATGCGCGCCACCGGGATGGCGGTACGAATCTCGACGCCGCGTTCCAATGCTGAGTCGCTTAAGGCCGAGATGAGGGATTCAACCTGCGCAGTCTTCACGGTGTCGCTCGCCAAACGATAGAGAAGTTGGATGACAGAGTTGTTCGGAGAGCGTGGCGCTTGGTGAGAGCCGATGAGCGCATCCCAGGAGACCATGGCTTTGAGCCCCGGGTGGGTGAGAAACTCATCCAAAAGGTCATAGATAGGCAGGGTGACCACGCGCAAGAACTCTCGCATATCCGCCTTGCCGAGCAGGCGCAATTTGAGACCAAGTTGGGCGAAGGACAATATCTCGGAAAGAGAATTGTGACCGATTGGTGGAACAGTCTTCAACCAAAATGGTGCCAGCATGGCGGCGAAGCGAGTCATCAGGCGACTGTATTTGTCATAGGCCTGCCGCTCCGCTTCAGCGATGCCAGAGAGACGATTCTCTGAGAGCCGAATATGCGCTCCGTCGGGGCTCAACCAAGTGAGATCAGGTGCGGACCGACGGGAGGAAAGGCCGTGTTTGGCGAGATTCAGGTCGCGCCTGATCGATTCGGGGAAGTGTCCGACATGCTGCGCGAGGCAGGCCCGAAACCCCTTGTGGAACTCGTAGCTAGCCGCAAGACCGCCACAGGCTTGCCGAGCTTCCAGCACCAACACCCGCTGGCCTCCCTTGGCGAGATAGCCCGCACAGACAAGGCCGTTGTGTCCCGCACCTATGATGATTGTGTCGTATGCTGTCAATGTGCACTTGTCCATGAACGAAATTCTAAAAGCGTGGCCCCTAGCCGTCAAACGTCTGTTACTTAAGTATTGTGCGTGGTCCGGTAATGTGCGCTGGCACGACCTCTCTACGACTCTACTTTTTTGATCCCGAAGGCAATGACTGGGAGTTCGTCGAGTACTTCTCGAATAACCCGACCGAGCGAAACGATTATTCGCCGTAGCATCAAGGCGGATTTACACCGACGCGAGCGGCTCGAAACCCCGCGGGTCGCGCCCTCTGCCATGTTATTCGAGAAGGGAGGCACTAGGGCAAACCCAGCTCCTGGCAAAATCTCTGAAACGGCAGAACGCGGGTTCTATTCGATAGATAATCCCTTGTACCCAGATGCACCTGGTAGAAGTTTTCGATTTGGGTTCTACGCCTAAAATAGTCGATTGCAGGGCTCGGGGACCTCTCACCGGTCTTGCACTCCACGGCAAAAGCAGGCTCGTTGTCCTGTAGCACCACGAAATCCACTTCATGACGGTCGCGTGCGCGACTTCAAGGTCTTCGCTCAAGCTGCGCACCGAGAGAGGAGATCCAACCCGGTCTGGCAAGGCTTCGACCAAAAGTTCGACAAGCGCTGCTTCGCGGACACTTTCCAAATCGCGAAGATCGTCGTACACAACCCGCGCAATCCGCTCGCGCTGCCACCTTCGCCAAAACCGGGCGTATCCCGCGAGTAGCGGTTCTGGAAAGCCACCAAATTGCAGGAGCGCCTGAACGTCTGCCGGTGACGCACTCGCCTGCAGTTCGCCCAGCGTAAAGGGGTGCAGCCGATAGCAGTGATATCTACCTTGCAGAGAGCCTCCGTCCTTGCGGTAGTGATCCAGCCGGGCTGAGCCTGTCACAAGGAAAGAGATATGATCGCCCTCGGTGTCATACATCCCCTTGACCGGTCAGCTCCCAGACGAAGCAAAGGTGGTGATCATGGGTGGTGGCGTCATCGGCGCATCGGTCGCCTATCACCTTGCGCATCTTGGATGCCGGGAAGTGATTCTCTTGGAACGCAAGAAGCTGACCTCCGGCACCACTTGGCACACCGCCGGGCTGACGGGTCGAATACGAAGTTCTCCAAACCTGACCAGGCTTGCCAAGTACACGGGCGAACTTTACAACGCTCTTTATGAGGAAACAGGCCTCTCGACGGGATATCGCCGTAATGGGTCCGTTTCCATCGCGACCACCGAGGAGCGACTCGAGGAATTGAAGCGCGGCGCTTCGATGGCGCGGATGTTTGGGGTTGAAGTTGTGGACGAGGACTTCATCGCTGAAAGCTATCCCATCATGAACACGCGGGGTGTGGTCGGTCGGCTGTGGATTCCCCAGGATGGCCAACTGAATCCGACGGATGTCATTCAAGCGCTCATCAAGGGTGCCCGGCAACGGGGTGCGCCCGTCTTTGAGGACACACCCGTCACACGAATCTGTCACCAAGACGGGAGAGTGACCGGGGTGGAGACAGCGATAGGGCGTGTTCGAGCGCACCGGGTTGTCTTGTGCGCGGGCATGTGGTCTCGGCAGTTGGCATCAGAAGTCGGCGTCAACGTGCCCCTACATGCCTGCGAACACTTTTACATCGTCACTGAGGCAATCGATGGCCTACCTCCGGACTTGCCGGTGCTACGCGACCCCGATGCATGCACCTACTTCAAGGAGGATGCCGGCAGACTCTTGGTGGGGGCATTTGAGCCAGTCGCCAAGCCTTGGGGCATGGCCGGAATGCCTCCGGAATTTAGTTTTGATGAACTGCCCCCCGACCTCGATCATTTCGCGCCCATCCTTGAGGCAGCGCTGAAGCGCGTGCCGAGAGGGCTTGCCGCCCTTCTCGCAATGCGCCTTGTCGAGCCCAAGCTTGTTGACCAGCAGCGGTCCCTCATCGCCTCTCGGGTCGGGCGCCGCGCCCCGAAAACCCTTCCGTCGGTGACGGTCCTCACCGCCCAGCGACGATCGCGTCGATCAGTCCCGCCGAATCGATGCGTCCGAGATCCCTGATCGGTGCCCCTATGTCCATGGCCTAGTACTAGAATCAACTGATTTCGTGTCAAGCCTGTTCTATCCCAGACGATCAGATCGTAAGCAACAGGTGCTCCCGCTCCCAAGGCGTTACCTGCGCGGAGAACGATTCGATCTCTTCTCGTCTCATGTGCACGAAGAGTTTGACGAATCGCTCACCCAAAATACCGATCAGGGGCTCGCACTTTTCGAGCTGATCAAGCGCGTCGGAAAGCGTTCGCGGAAATCCGTATTCCCTGTCCCAAGCACTGTCTTCCACAGGGTCGGTGGGACGGAGATTTTCCTGCAGGCCGAGGTAGCCACATGCGAGGCTGACCGCAATGGCGAGATAGGGATTATTGTCTGAACCGGGAATACGATTCTCGATGCGTGTTCCTGGCGCATCGCACTTCGGGACTCGGAATCCTGTGGTGCGGTTGTCTATGCCCCATTCGACGTTGGTGGGACAGGATTCAGCCCCCTCGAATCTGCGAAACGAATTCACGCTTGGTGCGAAGAGCGCTATGGCAACCGGCGTGTACTTTTGTAGCCCGCCGAGATAAGCATAAAAGCGTTCACTGAAGCCGCCGCCAGCGCCCGCAAAGACGTTCTCGCCCGAGTCGATTTCGACAAGACTTTGATGCAGGTGCATCGCACTGCCTGGAGCATCCGTCATGGGTTTTGCCATGAAGGTGGCGATACACCCCTGATCGAGCGCAGCCTGCTTCGCGATGCGTTTGAAATAGAACATTTCATCCGCCTTTTCGAGTGCGGACGCGTGATGGAAGTTGACCTCAAGCTGTCCCTGGCCCATCTCCTGAACTGTCGACGTTATGCCTATTCCTTGCGCATTCGCATAGTGATGCAGAGATTCCATGAAGGGGGTGTATTCGGCGATCGCTTCGGATTGAAATGATCGAGGCCGTTTCGGTATCCGACCCGATGCGCCGGGCGCGGCATTGAGCGGCTGTAGTGGATCGGGATTGCGCTCCACGAGATAGAACTCGGCTTCCTGTGCGACCACCGCCTCAAGTCCCATATCTTTCAGCCTCGATACCATGCGTTTAAGGATGGTTCTCGGAGCCATTTCGAGTGCTCCGCCTTTGAGCGCTTCGCAATCGCAGATGCATTGGGCGAGGTCATTGGACCAGGGCTGCTCCACCAGCGTTCTGGCATCGGGAAGAAGAATCATGTCTATATCCGCGACATCGATGAGATCATGGTCATCGACCCATGTGCCGAGCAGATCCTGCCCGAAAATAGCTTCGGCAATGCGAATCTCTGCTTCCACAAAGTTCTTTGTGCGCAGCGTCTTGCCCTTGGCGATGCCGCTAAAGTCCGGCACCAAGCATTCAACAAATCTGATATTCCTTTCGGTTAGCCAATGGCTAGGGTCTGTCATTGCATGGAATAGCGGGAGTTTGGGGGAGAAACTGTGCCACATTGCTCATCGCGAGTCACTGCCTAGCTGCGTCACAGCTGCGTCACATAGAATTGTCGATTGCTATTCAAGAGCAACCGCACCGTGAAGAGACTACGAGATGCATTGCGGACTCATGGCTCATGCTTCACGGCAGAGCTGAATCTTCGTGAGTTCTCCAGCGCAAAGGCCCTCATTGACCGCGCCAAGGAGCTTTCTGAAGTTGTTGACGGAGTGCATATCAATGACCTACAAGGGTTTTCTGGGCACGCCCTCTCATGTCTCTTGCTCGGTGCTGGTGTCGATCCTATCCTGCAGCTTTCCGCTGGCAACAAAACACCCGCGGCGATTGAGACGGAAATGCTTGGCGCGCTTTCAATCGGAGTGACGAGCCTACTTCTTGTGAAAGCCGAAGCTGAGGAGTCCAATCCAAAGGGCCAGGTGAGCGCCAAACAAATGATCGGGTTCGCCGAAGAGCTTCGAGAGGATCTCCCCGACGCGGATTATAGGATTGGAACTGTTGCTCCCGTGTTCAGGCCACGGGCCGGTTGGAAGCCCAGATCTCTCGTAGAAAGAGTGGATGCCGGTGCCAACTTTATCCGCACACGGCTGTGCTTGGATGCAAGCCAGCTTGCGAGTTGGGTCGAATTCTTGGTGCGCGCCCAGATCACCTGGCAGGCCTCCCCGAATTGGCCCCTCCACGCCGGAACCCTTCCGAGTAGGTTGCATAGAACATCTTGTCTTCAAGTTGATAGGATTGCGGATAGGCGGTGGCATCCGCGAAATAGACGCTGTCGCGACTAAAGTAGTTGGCGGTAAACACCAGATCGCCAGCCTCGAGATTGCCTTCGAGGGTAGTTGCAAACTGATACCACTCGTCTTCCCAGTAATCCTCGGTGAACCGAGCCTGTTCATCATGGTCGAATGTCGGATACACAGACCTGTCCGCATAGTGTCCGATATTGAGGCTCGCACCGGCAAAGCCATCGAGTTCGTAATACTGGTAGATACCGGTCAGGTCAACCGTCCAGTTGTCGCCGGGAAGTACGCGCAATGAAGCCCGTCCGCCGTACCACACCGAAGAGTCGACATCGTCTTCCACCCGGTGCGCATTGTCGAACTGCTGTCCTGGGGATGGAGCGAGGACGTTGTCCACCCAACCGGCATCGCTCGCGTAGAAGCCGACCAGCCGAATCGCCACCTTGTCGTCGACGAGTGGAACATTGGTCATGCCCGAAAGATCGTATCCCACCTCGCCATCTGTGATCGAATAGGCGGTCAGATCAACCCAGCCGTCCTGCGCTGTGGTGTCAGGCTTGTTGGTGATGATGCGCAGGGTTCCACATTGCGCGGCGTCTCCAAACAACGTGCCCTGTGGTCCGGAGAGCGCTTCGATTCTCGCAACATCAACAAGACGTGGATCTGGGTTGTAGCCGGAATAGGTGATTGGCTGGCGCACCTGTTCTGAGCTCGCTGTTCTCACTGGACGGTCCTTCTCCCAAAACCTCAGGCAAGACTCTTCAAAAGGGAGCTCGCAATGGTCGAGCAATTGCCGCACATGGGATTCAAGATCCATCACCAAGTCCTCGTATTGCAGGGTCAGCACCTTGCCCGGCAGGACTTGGCGCCAATGATCCATTACGCCCTCGGAAACCCTTGCAACGTTTAATAGTACGTACAATCCACAGGTTGTGCGTAATGAGAGTGTCCATGGCGGAAATGAACAAGCGAGGCAGCAGCATTATCAACAGGGTGGACCGGAGCGGCGAGCCGGCAACGGTCTATAAGCACGGCGAGCCTATCGCTGAAATTCGCCCGTTGCAGGCGAATGTTTCGCGCAAGCGCGCCCTTGCGCATTTGTCACAAGTACTGCCT
>CAZNYE010000396.1:0-5256 GCA_964577185.1 uncultured Pseudomonadales bacterium
GGACGCGGGCCGAGGAAATACGGGCAAAGACGGCGAACCTTGATGCGTCGAGGGTGCTCGCCGCCGACGATGAACCGGGAAACTGGCTCGCGCATGGGCGCAATTATGAAGAGCAACGTTTTTCTCCATTGAACCAGATTAACCAGGACACCATCTCCGACTTGGAGCTTGCCTGGTATGCGGATACTGGCACCACGCGCGGCTTGGAAGCATCACCAATCGTTGTTGACGGCGTCATGTTCGCCACCGGCGCTTGGAGCCTCGTGTACGCTTACGATGCCAAGACCGGGGAACTCCTGTGGCGCTTTGATCCGAAGGTGCCGCGCGAATGGGGCGCCAATGCCTGCTGTGACGTGGTGAACCGTGGTGTGGCGGTGTGGAAGGGGAGAGTCTACTTCGGCACAATTGATGGTCGCTTGATCGCGCTCGACGCTGGCAATGGTGAAGTGGTGTGGGACGTGCAGACGACACCGCGCGACAAGCCCTACACAATCACGGGTGCGCCGCGAATCGTGAAAGATATGGTGATCATCGGCAACGGCGGCGCCGAATACGGTGTGCGTGGGTATGTCACCGCCTACGATTCGCAGTCCGGCGAGGAGGTTTGGCGATTCTATACAGTGCCGGGCAACCCGGAAGCCGATTTCGAAAGTCCCGCGATGCGGGCGGCCGCTTCCACGTGGCGCGGCGGCAAGTGGTGGGAGATTGGCGGTGGTGGCACTGTCTGGGATTCCATGGCATATGACCCGGAGCTGGATCTGCTCTACATCGGCACTGGCAATGGCTCTCCCTGGAATCGTTACATCCGCAGCCCGGGCGGTGGGGACAATCTCTATTTGTCGTCGATCATTGCCATCAACCCTGACAATGGCTCAATGGTTTGGTACTACCAGACCACACCGGGCGACACCTGGGATTACACGGCGACGCAGCACATCATGCTGCTTGACCTTGAGATACAGGGTCAACTTCGCAAGGTGCTCGTGCAGGCGCCAAAGAATGGTTTCTTCTATGTGTTGGATCGACGCACCGGCGAGTTCCTTTCCGCCAAACCCTATGTGCAAACCAATTGGGCCAGTCATGTGGACCCGGAAACCGGGCGTCCGGTGGAGACACAAGGTCAGTACGCGAATGAACCCAAGCTGGTGTATCCCTCGCCCTACGGCGGACACAATTGGCATCCGATGGCCTACAACCCGGAGACGGGCCTTGTGTATGTTCCCGTGCTGGATTTGCCCATGGTGTTCGGACAGCCGGGTCAATTCCAATACAACATCCGCACATGGAACACTGGAATTGACCAATCCCTGCTCGCGCCGGTGGATTCGCTCGTCGGAGAACTGGAAAATTTGAAACTCGTGAAGGGGTATCTTGTGGCGTGGGATCCGGTGGATCAAAAGAGGGTTTGGCAGGTGCAGCATTCGGGCGCTTGGAACGGAGGTTTGTTATCAACGGCCGGAGGACTCGTCTTTCAAGGCCGCGCCGACGGATACTTTGCCGCCTATGCGGCAGACACGGGTCGCGAAGTGTGGGAAACCCAAACCTACGCGGGCATCATCGCTCCGCCTGTCAGCTATGAAGTGGATGGAGAACAGTACATCGCCGTGATGGCCGGCTGGGGTGGGGCCTTCGCGTTGGCATCTGGTGTGCCGCCACAGCCCGGGATGATTGCTCGGCATGGACGCATGTTGGCGTACAAGCTCGGTGGAGGACAGGCACTTCCGCCGCCGCAAGTGCTGCTCGCAGAGATGCCCCCACCGCCACCGGTGACGGCCGATGCGATTCAGTTGGAACGCGGCGAATCGCTCTACCACTTTCAATGTTCGGTCTGTCATGGCGGTGGCGCGGTAGGTTCCGGCACACTTCCCGATCTTCGCTATAGCAACGACGCGATACACGGACTCTGGAACACCATCGTCCTTGATGGTGCGCTCTCGGGCAAGGGCATGGTTGGCTTTGCAGGCATACTGAGTGAAGAGGATGCGGAAGACATTCGTCAGTACGTCATCAAACGGGCGCATGACGGCGTGGCGATCAATGCCATGATTGCAGAGTAGCGATTCGCTCCCCTTCACATATAGACAAGGCGGCCGCCATGGTGCGCGCAGAGAATGGGTGTGCGCGCCATCATGGGCAATACTGTGGCCAATTCCCACACTGTGAAGGAGGCGGAGTAGTTGCCATTGGAGATTAGAATTCGAGCAGCTTCCAACGCACGAGTAAGGGATCCGACTGATCAACGCCTGTCTCCAGCGTTTGGTCTTCTGGATAGAGGTAATACTCTGGGCCAACTGCCGGGACGACGCGCACGACGCGCATTTCTCCATTCGCCCAGTATTCGTAGGTGATGCGCTCGCCTTCTTCGGTGATCACCACCTCATCTGATTGCGAGATTTCGTGAGCTACCGAAGCGGGCACACGCGCGGACGGTGCTTGCGTGGCTGATGGAGACTGACTCTCCTCCGCGCCCGCGGACGGTGCCAAGAGGCCCAGGACCGCCATGAGAGCATATGCACGCAGCGAGACGAGCGGCGGGTTTATGATATGGCGCACAGAACGCATTTTCGTGAGCACCAGCGAATGCCAAGTGGCCCTATTCTACTCATTGACGGTTCGTCATACCTGTTTCGCGCCTTCTTTGCCATGCCGAACCTCACTACCTCGGCGGGTGCGCCGACAGGTGCCATTCGCGGCACCATCATGATGATCGACAAGCTCGTCTCACGCTATCCAGAAAGTTCAGTGGCGGTGGTGTTCGATCCCAAGGGCGACACTTTCCGAAACGAGATCTACCCCGACTACAAGGCCAACCGTCCGTCGATGCCTTCGGAGCTACGAGAGCAGATCCAGCCCATTCACGAGATCATTCGCGCCATGGGCCTCAAACTCATCATTGAAGATGGTGTGGAGGCGGATGACGTCATTGGAACGCTTGCCCGAATGGCGACCCAGGCCAAACGCGACACCATCATTTCTTCTTCGGACAAGGACATGGCACAGCTCGTCAACGAGCACGTCACAGTGGTGGACTCCATGTCCGACAAGGTGTTGGATCCTTCCGGCGTACGCGAGAAGTTTGGCGTTGATCCGGGCCAGATCATCGACTTTCTGGCGTTGACCGGCGACTCTGTCGACAACATTCCGGGCGTGCCCGGTGTGGGTGCAAAGACCGCCGCCAAGTGGCTTGGCCAGTATGGAAACGTCTCACACCTCATGGAGAAGGCCGGCGAAATCGGCGGCAAGGTAGGCGAGAGGCTACGCGAGTCACTCGAAGTCATACCCTTGTCTCAGGATCTTGCGCGGATTCGTACCGAACTCGACCTTGGAATAGGACTCGAAGACCTGATACCCCAGGCGGCGGACACAGAGCGGCTGAGCGCGCTCTATGCGCAGCTTGAATTTCGCACCCTGCTTGAGCGTCTGCAAGCGGCAGGTGTGCCTGCGAGTGGTTTCGAGACGAAAACGGAAGAAATCCCGGAATCAGAGTATGAGTTGATTGTGACCGAGGATGCGCTGGATGCTTGGATCGAGCGCCTTCAGTCCGCCGGCGAGTTCGCCTTGGATACCGAGACCACCAGCAGCATGCCCATGCGAGCGAGGCTGGTGGGGATATCTTTTGCGTGCGAACCCGGTAGCGCGGCCTATGTGCCCTTCGGACACACCACGCTTTCGAGCGAGCCGCAGCTTCAGCAGGAACTGGTGCTGTCGAAACTTAAGCCGCTCATCGAGGATCCAAACTACTTAAAGATTGGTCAGCACTTCAAGTATGACGCGCTGGTACTGAGCCAAGCTGGAATCACCCTCAACGGAATCGCAGAGGACACCCAGCTCGAGTCCTTTGTCCTCAATTCGAGCGCGACTCGCCACAAGATGGATGACATGGCCAAGCACTATCTCGGTATGGCCACCATCTCCTACGAGGAAGTCACAGGACGGGGCAAGAATCAGATCGGTTTTCAGGAAGTGGAACTCGAGGCCGCCGCGAAATATGCCGCCGAGGATGCGGATGTGACGCTCAGACTGCATCGGCATCTCGCACCACTGCTTGACGAAGTGCCAAGCCTGAAGAATCTCTACGAGTCCATTGAGCTGCCGCTCATGTCCGTGCTGGCGCGAATGGAGTACGCCGGCACGCAGATAGACGGGGGTTTGCTCGAAGCCCATAGCAGGGAGATGGGAGCGTCCATAGAGTCGCTGCGCGAGCAGCTCTATAGCGAGGCCGGCGAGATGTTCAATCCAGACTCTCCAAAACAATTGCAGCAGATCCTCTTCGAGCGTCGCGGCTTGAGGGTTGTGAAGAAAACTCCGAAGGGGCAGCCCTCGACGGACGAATCGGTGCTCGAGGAGCTTGCGCGCGAAGACGCATTGCCAAGGCTCATCCTGGAGTACCGGTCGCTTGCCAAGCTCAAGTCCACCTATACGGACAAGCTGCCCAGTGAGATCAATCCGCGCACCGGGCGCGTGCACACTTCCTATCATCAATGCGTGGCCAGCACTGGAAGGCTGGCTTCAACCGATCCGAATCTGCAGAACATTCCTATTCGCAGCCAGGAAGGGCGACGAATACGCCAAGCATTCACGGCGCCTCAAGGCAGGTGTCTGGTGGCCGCCGATTACTCGCAGATCGAACTCAGGATCATGGCGCATCTGTCGCGAGACGAGAACCTCATTGAGTATTTCAATCAAGGTTTGGATGTCCACGCCATGACCGCTTCGGAGGTATTCCGCACATCCGTCGAAGCAGTGGACGAGGAAGAGCGTCGCGTCGCCAAGATGATCAACTTCGGGTTGATGTACGGCATGTCAGCCTTTGGTCTTGCACAGAGGCTTGGTATTGCCCGCAATATCGCCGCGGATTACATCAAACGCTACTTTGATCGCTTCACAGGTGTCCTGGCCTTCATGAACCAGATCAAGGAGCGGGCACGAGAGGATGAATTCGTGGAGACCATACTCGGTCGTCGCGTGTATCTGCCACACATTCGCTCCAGCCACGTGCAGAGGCGCTCTAGTGCCGAGCGCGTGGCTATCAATGCGCCCATGCAGGGAAGCGCGGCGGACATCATCAAGAAGGCCATGATCGACATAGATGCCTGGCTGCGAGCGGGGGCAGTCGATGCGCAGATGATCATGCAGGTGCATGACGAACTGGTCTTCGAGGTGGCAGAGGCGGATGCGGATGCCCTAATCGAAGGCGTGACGACGCGCATGGAATCCGCCGTACCGCTCATTGTGCCCCTGCCGGTGGCGGTGGGA
>CAZNYE010000397.1:0-11590 GCA_964577185.1 uncultured Pseudomonadales bacterium
TCATCGCGCCGTTGTCGGTACAAAGGCCCGGTGGTGGAAACAGGATCCGGGCATCGAGCTTCTGACCGAATTCCTGGCGAAGGCGCAGGTTGGCGCTCACCCCGCCCGCCACCACCAACTCCTGAATGCCCGATTCACTGAGTGCGCGAGCCACTTTAATTCGCAGTGTGTCGGCAATCGCCTGCTCGAAACTAGCCGCTATATCGGCCGCCAATGCGTGATCGAGCGGCGCGCGCTTGGCAATTTCATTGCGAAGCGCCGTCTTCAAACCACTAAAGCTCAAGTCGAGACCCGGACGGTCTGTCATCGGCCTTGGGAAGGAAAAGGCCTTCGGATCGCCTCTGCTTCCAAGCTTGGAGATTTCCGGCCCTCCTGGGAAGCCCAGTCCCAGCATGCGAGCCACCTTATCGAAGGCTTCGCCCACAGCATCATCAAGTGTCTCGCCGAGAATCTTGTACTGACCTATCGCCTCAGCGCGCACTATCTGTGTATGCCCTCCAGACACCAGCAATGCGAGAAAGGGGAAGTTGGGCTGTTCGTCAGATAGGAATGGTGCCAGCAAGTGACCCTCCATGTGGTGCACACCGATCGAGGGTATGCCCAATGCTTGGGACAAACAACGTCCGAAAGCCGCGCCGGTCATAAGTGCGCCGGGCAGCCCGGGTCCCGCCGTGTATGCGATGCCGGTGAGTTCCCTCAGAGACATTTTGGCCTCGGCCAACACGGTCTGGAGCAGCGGAGTCAGCTTGCGGATGTGGTCCCGAGAGGCGAGTTCTGGCACCACACCTCCGAAGGCTTGATGAATCTCGGTTTGCGAGGCCAGCGCCTCGGCGATGATGCCGCGCCTCCGATCGTAAATGGCGACACCCGTATCGTCGCAGGAGGTCTCTATGCCAAGCGTGGGCATGGTCCGCTTGCTTCAAGGTCGCTATCTGGCACCCGAGTGATGGTCTCAGGCATGAAAGTTTTGTGCGCGTCCCATGTATGATTCTCGTCCCATGTATGATTCTTGTCTGTCATATTTCTTTGCCGGTTCCTCAATTGAAGTGCAAGATTACACGCGCGCTGATAAGTGTATCGGACAAGACAGGACTTGAGGACCTGGCGCGCGGACTCGTTTCGGCGGGCGTTGAGATTCTTGCCTCAGGTGGGACGGCGAGAATGATCCTTGGCTTTGGACTTCCGGTCAGGCAGGTCGCGGACTACACAGGCTTTCCCGAGCTCATGGAAGGCAGGGTCAAGACGCTTCATCCGAAGGTGCATGGCGGCATACTCGCGCGCCGAGACTTGGACGCCGAATCTATGCGGCAGCACGGCATAGAGCCCATCGACTTGGTCGTGGTTAATCTCTATCCCTTTGAATCTGTTGTTAAACGTCCCGATGTGACACGCGCTGAGGCAATAGAGAATATCGATATAGGCGGCCCCTCCATGATTCGTAGCGCGGCCAAGAATCACGCCTTCGTCACGGTGGTGATCGATCCAGCCGACTACGGCAGGCTGCTCGAAGAGATCAGGCAGGGAGGCACCAGCGATGCGCTCAGAAGTGAACTCGCGAGCAAGGCATTTGCGCGAACCAGCCGCTATGACCAAGCCATCAACGCCTATCTTTCTGGTCGCGCGCAGACGGAACCCTACTTTGAATTCGTCACCGCGCTACGCTACGGCGAAAACCCCCATCAAGGAGCAGAGCTGTTTCGAGATACGCGTGTTGTACAAGAAGGATCCCTCGTCGCGTCCAAGCAGCTTCAAGGCAAGGAACTCTCCTACAACAACATCATGGATGCGGATGCCGCGCTCGCCTGCGTGCGTCAGTTCCAGCATCCTTGCTGCGTCATCGTCAAGCATGCCAACCCCTGTGGAGTCGCCTGTGCCGATGAACTGCTGAGCGCCTGGCGTAAGGCGTATGAGAGCGATCCGGTTTCCGCCTTTGGTGGGATCATTGCCTTCAATCGCCCCTTAGGTGCTGATTGCATGTCGGCGATCATCAATGAGCAGTTCGTGGAAGTCCTGGTGGCTCCCGAGATATCCAAAGCCGCGCGCGAAGCTGCAAGGCCTGCCAAGAATCTGCGAATACTTGAGGTTGGGTTTCGAGAGCCGCGCCTGCGCGGGCGAGAGTATCGACGCGTCAGTGGCGGCATGTTGATTCAAGACGCTGATACGCTGCTCCTCAAGGAAGATGAGCTTGAGGTGGTCACCAAAAGGACACCTTCTGAATTCGAAGGGCGAGATCTCGTGTTTGCCTTCAAGGTGGTCGCCGCGGTCAAATCCAATGCCATCGTCTTTGCCCGGGATGCACGTACCATCGGCATCGGCGGCGGACAGCCAAACCGCGTCACGAGTGCGCGCATCGCGCTGCTACGGGCGGAAGAAATGGGTCTTGAAACGAGAGGAGCGGTGCTGGCTTCAGATGCTTTCTTTCCCTTCCGAGACACTGTGGATTTGGCTGCGGAGAAGGGAATCTCGGCGATCATTCAGCCAGGAGGCTCGCGGCGAGACGACGAATCCATCGAGGCGGCCAATGAACATGGGATGGCAATGGTGTTCACCGGCTATCGCCACTTCAAGCACTAGAGCTACGAATAACAGCGATCAGGAGTGAAGCATGAAGGTACTCGTCGTTGGCGGCGGTGGGCGAGAACATGCGCTTGCATGGTGCGCTGCCAAGTCGCGCGAAGTGGAAGAAGTGCTTGTTGCGCCGGGCAATGCAGGAACCCATCTGGAGCCGGGCGTGCGCAATCTGGATATCGAGGTCGGTGATACCAAGCGGCTGATTGAGGCGGCCAAACGAGAGGGCGTTGCGTTGACCATTGTTGGACCCGAGGCACCTCTGGTCGCAGGCATTCGCGAGGCATTTGATGCCGAGGGTCTCGCGTGCTTCGGGCCCAGTGCGCAGGCAGCAAGACTTGAGGGCAGCAAGTCGTTCACCAAGGATTTCCTGCTTAGGTCTGGCATTCCAACTGCCTCCTATCATCTCGTGAGTTCGATCAAAGAAGGCGACGCGGCCATCACCTCGATGGGAGCGCCCCTCGTGGTCAAGGCCGATGGTCTGGCAGGCGGCAAGGGCGTCACCTTGTGTGAAGACGAGCATGCTGCCCGCCAAGCAGTGCGCGAAGCCCTTGATGAGGGAAAGTTTGGTGAGGCCGGACGACGACTGGTCATTGAAGAATTCTTGCATGGAGAAGAGGCAAGTTTCATTTGCCTTTGCGATGGCCAGAACGCGCTGCCGCTGGCAAGCTCTCAGGATCACAAGGCGCGATTTGATGGCGACAAAGGAGCAAATACTGGTGGTATGGGTGCCTACTCTCCCGCCGGCGTGGTGACTCGGGAAGTACACGACAGAATCATGCGGCAGATCATCCGGCCAACACTTGATGGCATGCGGGCGAGGGGTACGCCCTATCAAGGGTTTCTCTATGCGGGATTGATGATCACGGCGGATGGAAGACCCTTTGTCATTGAGTTCAATGTCCGCTTGGGTGATCCAGAAGCGCAGCCGCTATTGATGAGGCTTCAGGGAGATTTGGTCAGGGCTTGCCTGGCCGCGCTCGATGGTGGACTCGATGAGCTTGTATTGACTTGGGATGAGCGCCCGGCCCTAGGTGTGGTCATGGTGGCGGACGGCTATCCGGGAAGTTATCCCAAAGGCGAAAAAATATCTGGACTTGAATTCACTTCGGATGATGTCAAGGTGTTTCATGCTGGCACGGCCCTGCAAAACGGCAACTTGCTGGCAAACGGCGGTCGCGTTCTCTGCGTGACGGCAATGGCCCGGTCGGTCTCGGCGGCGCAGCAACTCGCCTATGAATCGGTCGCGCGTATTGATTGGCCCGGCGGGCAATTCAGAAGCGACATTGGCTACCGTGCGGTTGCTCGCGAGCAAGCGAACGTCTGATTGTCAAGTTCGATAGGGACGGCGCATGGGGTCTGCGCCTCGGAACGGACTCTGGCACGTTACGTCCCACCTGAGTGCGTCGGGCGGAAATCTCACGCAAATTGCCTAAGGAATCTCACAGGGGAAGTTTGTCCCTTAGGGCAGGATGTAGGCTCCTGTCACCGAAGGATCCAACCCTTATGAAAGCCTTTGAATTAAGGCGTCTCGAACCCTACAGCCGCTTGAGCGGGCAGCAGCTCATGGATCTCGTCAAGTGCTGTCGGGAACTGGCCATTGCCGCCGGTCGCCGATTTGATGTGCGCGCATCGTCCATGCGCGGGCAGTGTTTTCTGCTTGAAGGAAATGTGCAAGTATGTGTGCCCGGGCTGCGTCAACCGCAGATCCTGGAAAGAGTCGATCACCGAGACGCGCGCGCGCGCCGACCCCTATTGAGCGCAGAAGTGCCGGATGTTCACATCCTCACTCGCTCTAAGTCTCGTATTCTTATCGTTGACACTGAGGTGAAACGTCGCAGCGACTGCATATATGTCACTCCTATAGGGACAACCGACAAGAGCGCTTGGATGAAGGTGTTCTTGGGCGGTGCATTGACGGCTGAGCTCGTGCCCTCGGCGCTCAGAGACCTGTTCCGTGAATTTGAATCTGAAAAGGTGACCGCCGGACAGATCGTAGGCAAAATTGGCGAGCCGTCATCACGCTTTCACGTCATCAAGACGGGGAAGGCGCGAATAGCCAATCAAGTGACTCTGGCGGTTCTTGGTCCAGGCGAGTTTTTTGGGGAAGACAGTCTGATTCGCGGCGCTGTGCGAAATGCAAACATCAGCATGATGACGGACGGTGAACTGCTTTCCATTGGTGAGAAGGCTTTTCGTGGGTTATTGCAGGCAAGGTTTGTTCGTCATCTCGCAGCGGGCATGGTCTCGGTTCGAACCAACTTGGTGAGCGAGGGCAATCCAGAGAGTGAAAGCGCCGAACTCAATATCAGGCTGGAACACCTGAGAAGCTCATTGCATCTTTTCGACCGTGACGTCAGGTATCTGCTCTGCGGGCACGAGAAGGATGTGGAACTCGCTGCGTTTATACTGACCCACCATGGATACCAAGCATTCGTTCGACAACACGGCCAATGAGAGTAATGCGAATCCCGTGCAGCGTCTCGACAGAATGATCATTTCGGCAGACCGCGTGATGCGCGCTCTGTGCGGTGTGCCTTCCGCAAGTGCTCGTCTTTCTCCTGCGCGCACCGTTCGATCTGAAGATGATCAAGACATGGTAGCTGATGAGACTGAGAGGCGTCGCTCGCAAGGCCTGATGCGCGTCAATCACACGGGCGAGCTGTGCGCGCAGGCACTCTACGAGGGACAAGCGCTCACAAGTCGATCAAGGGAGATCAAAGTGCATTTGCGGGCAGCTGCCCGCGAGGAGCAGGACCATTTGTCATGGTGTGCCGAACGTCTCAATGAGCTTGGAGGTAGGCCAAGTCTGTTAAACCCCGCCTTTTACGCGGCATCCTTCTTGCTTGGAAGTGGCATAGGGTTGCTCGATTCCAAAATCGGCTTGGGTTTCGTTTCAGCCACCGAGGACGAAGTGTGCGATCACTTGCACCGTCACCTAGAACTATTACCGGAGGGAGATGCCCGCAGTCGCGCTGTGCTCGAGACCATGCGAGAGGAAGAGGCGGGGCATGGTACCAATGCGCTCAGAGCGGGGGGGTTAGCGTTTCCTGAGAGCGTAAAGAATTGTATGCGGCTTGTCTCCAAGCTCATGACTGAAACTACCTATCGGATTTAGGAGAGTCTGAGGTTTCACATGTCATCCACAGATGAGTTTCTTGCCAACAACGCGGACTATGCCGCGCAGTTCGATAAGGGGAGTGCGCCAATCCCGCCTGCCAAGCAAGTTGCCGTGGTCGCCTGTATGGATGCGCGCATCGAGACCGGTCGACTCTTGGGCCTTGAGGAAGGCGATGCGCATGTGATTCGAAACGCGGGTGGGGTAGTCACCGAAGACGTACTGCGGTCACTTGTGATTTCGCAGCGTCTTCTGGGGACTAGGGAGATCATCCTCATTCACCATACTGATTGCGGCATGGTGACTTTCACTGACGATCAATTGAAAGCGCAGATTGAAGCCGATATTGGCTTGCGCCCGCCCTTCGCAATGGAGGCTTTTCCCGATGAGGAAGAGGATGTTCGTCAGTCAATTCGCCGAATTCAGGCGTGCCCATTTATTCCGGTCAAGGATTCCATTCGTGGCTTCGTCTATGATGTCAAGACAGGCAGGCTCAACGAAGTCAGTTAGCGAAAATGCTTGTAGCCTGACGCATCTTTGGCAATCAGCTTTTCGCCTCGCCAGACACCTGGCTTCGACAGCGTCTCACCAATCGCTGTGATCCTGACCGAGTGCTCCCCGCTCAGTGACTCGATTTCAGATCGAAGAGACCGGGGGGCGGTGAACAGGAGCTCATAGTCATCACTTTGCGTCGCGTCTCCCATGAGCGGTACTGCCTGAGGGTCAATTCGCAGCCCCGTTTGGCTGGCATCGGCGAGGTGCCAGGCATCAGCAAAAAGTCCGTCCGAGATGTCGATTGCGGCTGTTGCCTTGCCTATCAAGGCTTGCCCCAAGTCAAGCCTGGGTTCGGGCAGCCAATAGCGAGTCATGGGCATCTGTTCGTCTGCGCGGGTGATATCTTGCAGGGATTTGTGGTCGAGTGTTTGCTGGATACTCGGTAATGCGGCAGCGGCGCCGCCTAGCACGCCACTTACATAGATATCCTGACCCGGCTTCGCCCCGCTTCTGAGCAACGCGCCCTGCACTGGCACGCACCCGTGGACGCTGATGGTGACGCTGAGTTCGCCTTTCGAGAGATTGCCGCCGGCAACCGGGCACCTGAAGCGGGAAGCAGCATCTCGAATGCCTTCAACAAATCCCGCCAACCAGTGCGGGTCGGACTCGGGCAATGAGAGCGCGATCAAGGCAAACCGCGGCTTTGCGCCCATGGCCGCCAAATCGGAGAGGGATGCGCGAAAGCTGCGTTGCGCAATCAGCCAAGGATGGGCCGCCTGGGGAAAGTGACGACCCGCGGAGAAGCTATCTATGGAACTCGCCAGGCGGTGTCCCGCTTCAAGGTCTACCAGTGCGCAGTCATCTCCTGGCCCCAGTGCCAGTCCGTCGGTGTCCCCCAGTCCCCGTAGGATATGCGCGATTAATTCGAACTCGTGAGGCACGGCGCCTCCTGGTTGCTGAATTCATTTTGTCGCTCTTGGTGGGCGAACTGATCCAGCACGGCATTGACGTAGGCGTGGCTGCCCGTTGCCCCGAACTGTTTCGCGAGACGCACGCCCTGATCAATGACTACGCGCGCGGGAGTGTCCGGCACAAAAGTAAGCTCAAACGCACCAATGAGCAGCAATGCATGCTCGATCGGATCCAGTGCCTTCAATTCACGGTCAAGCAAGGGTGCGATTCGTTCATCGAGCAACGTCAACTCTCTGAGGGTTCCACGCACCAAAGCCATGAAGTAAGACTTGTCGCAATCGCCGTAGCTCGGAGCTGCGCGGAACTCACGAATGATCGCCTCGGGCCGAAGTGGGTCGAAGTGGTGCTTATAGAGGGCTTGGGTAGCAAGGCGCCTCGAGTACTCCCGCTTTACGGACGAAGGAAGCTTCATTGAATTAGCCAGCAATTGACCCGCGAAGCGCAATCATCTGCACCACGCCTCGCGCCACGTCCGCACCCTTGTGTTCGACGGGTCCCTCGATTCTGACCAGCGCCTGTTCCACCGTATCTGTTGTGAGCACGCCGAACATGACAGGAACGCCGGAGTCGATGGAAACACGCACGAGTCCATGTAGCGCGCCTTGGCAGACATACTCAAAATGCGCTGTTTCTCCGCGAATAACAACGCCGAGGGCGATGATCCCGTCGTACTCGCCGCTTTCACTGAGCCAGGCGGCAGCCACTGGCAATTCGAGGCTTCCCGGAACGCGAATCTCCGCGATGTTTTCTGGATTGACACCCAGTTCAACGAGTGTTCCGCGCGCATCCTCTACCAGTCTGTCCACCAGCTCTTCATTAAACCTCGTCGCCAGGATGGCGACACCCATTTCGGCGGCCTGTGCGCACGGCACATCCAAGACACTTGAACGAGTATCCGATGATTGCCTCACGTGCGCTCCGAGAGAATCCAATGACAGAAGGGTTCATCATCATATCAAGAGCGCCTGTCCGCCCGGAGGGATCTGCGCAAGGGAGTAGCCAACCTGTCCTGTGCTCACGCTCTGCTATTCTGTGTCGCATTGGTAGCTCAAAAGGAATAAGTGGCGCAGTGGGAACGGCGAGATTGGCAGGCAAGGTCGCGCTGATTACGGGTGCCGCAAGCGGACTCGGAGAAGGCACAGCAAAGCGATTCGTAGAGGAGGGCGCGAAGGTCGTCCTCGCGGACATTCAGGAGGAGAAAGGTCGCACGCTGGTCGCGGAACTTGGCGATTCCGCGAGGTTCATCCATTGTGATGTGGTGAAGGAGGAAGACATAGCCCTGGCTGTCGACTTCGCGGTCACAGAGTTTGGCCGACTCGATTGTATGGTCAACAATGCGGGCGTCGTGGGTGCGATAGGCTCGCTCTTGGAAACCAGCCTTGAGGCCTATGACCGCACCATGGCCATTCTGTCCCGAGGCGTGTTCCTCGGTATCAAGCACGCCGGGCGTGTCATGGTGCCGCAGCAGTCCGGTTCGATTGTCTCTTTGGCCAGTACAGCGGGAGTCTTAGGGGGCGAGGGGCCGCATGTGTACACCATGGCCAAGCACGGTGTCGTGGGTATCACCAAATCCGCGGCCTCTGAGTTTTCCGGTCACGGCGTGCGCGTCAATGCGGTTGCCCCGGGCGGTACTGTGAGTTCCATGACGAGCGATGTCATATCAGGCAATCCCGAGGCACTTGAACTAGCCGCCAAGTTGATCGCCGAAGACTCACCGTTGGGCTT
Organism: uncultured Pseudomonadales bacterium; assembly: GCA_964577185.1. GTDB lineage: Bacteria > Pseudomonadota > Gammaproteobacteria > Pseudomonadales > Azotimanducaceae > Azotimanducus. Next base: position 8,879 of record CAZNYE010000397.1, read on the forward strand.
CGCTGCATTGCCCGTGGACATTGCCAACGCGATCCTGTTCCTTTCAAGCGATGAGGCTCGCTATGTGACCGGACATACGCTTGTGGTGGATGCCGGCATCACGACGGGCAGGGCACCGCCGAACTTCCACAGCGCCCGCGCGGAGGTCATTCTCGAAGCTGGACGTCGGGCGTGAGATGGTCGGTGCTTTGCATCGCGCGACGCGCGGTGTGACTTCGTTGACGGGTGGTTGGGGGCATCCTGCCACTGGCAGCTTTCTTCGCTATTGGGCCCAAGCCCTTGCGCACCTCACGGAGCAGTGCTCCCCGAGGTGCTCACCCAACAGATGGCTTTAGCGAGCATTTTGCGGAAGTTTTCATCTGCGTAGGCTGACGGGCCATCGCCGAACTGTACTGTAAGTACACCAATGGACTACGCCTGTAAGTCTTCGTCCAACCGACAATGTTGCTGCCCGCGGGATGGGTCCACCCTTCGCGTGAAAACAGATGTCCTTCCAAAGCCTGTGCCGCGGAATAGAAGTTTTGATATTCAAACGGGTAATCGCTGCTGAGAATTGGCGTGACCCCGGCCACGGGGCGCTGCCATGGCGCGTGTCGTGGTGTTCTAGACTCTCTTCTGAGACCTTGGGCATGTGCTTATCTTGGCTACTTCGAGTTTTTCATGCGCGATTCAATCGTAACAGTGGAGCGCCCTGCTCAAAAGACTGGCCGGGTTCCAAGCATATTTCCTCCACCCGGCCTTCTCGATTGGCCAGTACGCGCATTTCCATTTTCATGCTTTCCGTGATCATCAGCAGGTCGCCCGCGCGCACTTCGTCGCCATGAGCGCAATGCACAGACACCAGATTGCCGGGCAGGTCTGCGCATATTTCTCCTTCGAGCGCTCTTCGCTGCCCTCCTTCTTGTAGCTCGTGTCTGACGAAGATGTGGGTCTTGCCATTGAGGCGCACATGGACCCGATCACCTTCTGCTCTACACCAGCCTTGAATCATCTCATCCCCAACCCTCAGGTTGAAGGTGCCGTCCTGCTCGCTCCCCAAGGGTTCTACCCGGTACACCCTTCCGTCCACGCTGGCTTCCAGATTGGGGACGTAGCGCGAAATGTGCACGTCCGAGCGTTGATCTTGCAGGCTGAATTCAGCCATCTGGTCTAGCTTCTTATCCGCAGGCGTGAGCTCACCTCTGCGAGTCTTTGCGCATCGCGCGTACCCAGGAGGGCCGCGATGAGTAGTTGGTCCCGCTCCTTTGTGCTCAATGAGGGTGTCCGCAACGCCGCTTGGTGATCGCGCAAGAACGCCGTGTGCCCAAGCTCAGCCTGATAGGCCCGATGGCGAAGGAGGCGGCCAAGATAATCTTGGTTGGTCGTGAGACCGAGCAGGGTCAGTTGGTCGAGTGCCTGGACTCCTTTGGCGATTGCCTTTGGTCGGTCCTCAGCATGCACTATGAGTTTCGCAAGCATGGAGTCGAAGGCGGCGCTGATCGCTTGTCCTTCCTGCACACCCGAGTCAAAGCGAATCCCATCGCCCTTCGGAGCCACCTGGCGGAGCACCCGGCCGGTAGACGGGCGAAAGCTGGTATCCGCATCCTCGGCGCATATGCGCACTTCTATGGAATGGCCGCTCAATTGAACCTGTTCGGGTGTGATGGGCAAGCTGCCGTGCCTCGCGATCTCAATTTGAAGTTCCACCAGATCGAGTCCGGTGATGGCTTCGGTGACCGGATGCTCAACCTGCAGTCGCGTGTTCATCTCCAGAAAGTAGTGGCGGCCATCGGGTGCGAGAATGAATTCGACAGTGCCCGCACCGGCGTATTTCGTTTCTTGCACAAGTCGCAGCGCGTCTTCATACAGAGATTCACGCAAGCGATGGTCGAGCCCCGGTGCTGGCGCCTCCTCGACGAGTTTTTGATAGTTTCTTTGAATCGAGCAGTCGCGTGTCCCGAGCTGCAACGCGCCGCCCTTGCCGTCTCCGAACACCTGCACTTCGATATGGCGGGCAGCTTCGATACACCGCTCAAGATAGACTCGCCCATCCTGAAAATGGCGAGATGCCTCTCGCGAAGCCTCGTGAATCCTGTCTCGAAGTTCGTGTTCGCTGTCAACTCGGCGCATGCCACGACCCCCTCCTCCCGCAGCCGCCTTGATGAGGAGCGGGAAGCCAAGCTCGCTTGCGCGGCGTTGTAGGTCCTTGCCGCCTGTCTCGACGGAGGCCCTGGGAAGGAGCGGGATTCCCGTACGCCTCGCAACCTCGCGCGATCGAATCTTGTCACCCATGACTTCCATGAGTTCCGGTGAAGGACCAATGAAGAGGATTCCGGCATGGTCGGCCGCGCGCGCGAAGTCTGGATTCTCGGCAAGAAATCCGTAGCCGGGGTGAATGGCGGTTACTCCCGCTGTGCGGGCAATGCCTAGGATCTGTTCGATATCGAGATAGGCCGAGGAGGGCACCTTCGCATCGAGTAAGTGGGCTTCGTCAGCGTCTGCTACAAAGGGGGCATTGCGGTCCTCGCCGTGATACACGGCGACGGCGCATAGGCCAAGGCGCTTGACAGTTCGAATGATTCGGCTGGCGACCTCGCCTCGATTGGCGATAAGAATTCGCATCTCGGCAAGCGGATGTGTCGGTCTTCTTATTCGCTTAAGACAGGCTCGAGCAAGTAGTCGAGTGCCGCTCGCAGCTCATCATCGGTGCAGTTCACGCAACTGCCCTTCTCC
>CAZNYE010000398.1:0-3821 GCA_964577185.1 uncultured Pseudomonadales bacterium
GGACAAGCTCAACACGGTTCGCTCCGGCTTCACAAGAAACCGGCGACAGCGGCCCCACTCCAAAAGGAACAAGTTCGGGCCCCCCTTCAATCTGTAACTCTGCCACCAAGAGTGACGCCCAACGGTTTGAGGCTTCTAACAATTCCTCCGTCGACTCAGTGTCATACAGATGGCACACCACATACAACCTCTGGCCAGAAAGCAACGACAATTGTTCCGCAACGGGCGGCAAGGATTGGCGAATCGCTTCGCTCAAGCCTTCTCTCAAGCCGCGCAGCCAGGCCGACGAAGGAAGCAAGCCGTCCAATCGAACCCGACCTGATTCCCGCAATTCGCTCGCGATCCTCGACGCTGTTTCGAATTGAGGCATTTCCACCGGCTCGACAATATCCAAGTTCGCATAGATACGCCGATTTCCACGCTGTACGAGATAAAGGGCCGCGAGCAGGCGATGATCTTCATGTTGCATGGCGAGATAGAACTGTGACGTATTGGGCCCGTAGAGCACCGCTAGGCGCCAAATATGGTTGGCCCAGAGATTGCTGCGCCCGCAATCCCTACCCTCACAATCAAAAAGCGTAGTGAATCCACGCTCGCGCAGACGGGCGCGCAAGTAGTCACGAATTTCGTTGAAAGTAGCGCTCCCGGGCATTTCCCAGGTTTCTCGGAAGTACTGTGCCGGCATTCGAACAGACTCATCGATCTGCAGCTTGCGGGCCGCACTCTCCACGGGGCTCAGCACAAATTCATAGGTTTCCACTTCCTCGCTCTCATAGGAACGCACCGGCAATGAATCGGGAAAGGCGAATTCAGAAGGAGCAAGACCCTGAACTCGAATGGGCTCAGCCTGAAGCTGTAGATGGAAGATTAATGAAATAAATAGGGCAGCCAAACGCACTAGGAAGTCCGACCCTTGATGCCAATCCTGAGACATTCTAGTCATGGCACCCCTGGAGACGCGAATTCGACATCAGCGCGCACATCACTCCCCATAAGTTCGGCAACGGCCGCGCCTATGTGTTCGCCCTTCATGATGATCTTATACAGTCCTGCAACAATTGGCATATAAACATCTGATGCCACGCGCTTTTTCTCTGCCGCTTCCAGCGTGTACACGCCCTCGACAAGTTTGCCGAGTTCTTCCATCGCCTCTTCAGGTTTCTTGCCCTCCGCCAAGGATTTTCCGAATCGAAAGTTGCGGCTTAGGGGCGAAGTACAGGTCGCCATCAAATCCCCGACTCCGGCAAGACCGAGAAGCGTGTAGGGGTTGGCGCCGAGAGTCACAGCTAGACGGCCCATCTCGGCAAGACTTCGCGTGATTAGCATGGCGACGGCGTTTTGCCCAGCATTGAGCGTGGTGGCCATGCCGCAGGCAATGGCGTAGATATTCTTGAGCGCGCCGGCCAGCTCAACGCCATAGATATCCTCGCTTGAGTAGGCGCGAAAGCTGCGGCTCGACAAGAGTTTCTGCATTTCATCGCGCAAGCCCTCGTCGCGACTCGCCACCACCGCCCCGGCAAACTGGCCGCGCGCGATCTCCTCGGCGATGTTGGGCCCGCTCAATACACCGATACGACCTTGCGGACATTCCTGCTCGAGCACCTGGCTCATAAGCAGGAATCCTTCAACCTCCACGCCCTTGGTTGCGCTCACGAGCCCTTGCCCCACCTCAATGTGCTTGGTCAGTTCCCGCACCACTTCACGAAAAGAGCGGCTGGGAACCGTCAGGATCACGAGATCGCTTCCGGCAACCACTTCTTCGAGATGATGGTTGGCGCTCACAAGGTCATGCAGCCTGTGACCGGGAAGATAACGCTTGTTCTCGCGCTCCTTCTTGAGCGCCCGCACCTGCTCCGCCTCACGCACCCACATTTGCGCGAGGTGACCGTTGTTCGCGACAATATTTGCTACTGCCGTTCCAAAGGCGCCCCCACCGACGATGGCGACCTTTCGAACCCGATCAGTTCTTTCGGACATGTCTGGTTCCTCTTGCAACGGGCACGCATCCATCCACACCCGAGCAAATCGAGGACAGCAGATGGGTCTTGACTACTATGCTTTGACTTGGGCTACCAATCAAGCGGCGAGGATGCGCGTGACCCTTTGCACGTAGTCGGCCGGATTCGCCAAGGGTGCGCCGCTTGCGAGGCAGGCATGCTCGAACGCGATCATCGCCAAATTGTCGAACTCGGGCTGATCGTTCGTCGCCTGCAAACGTAGCATGAAAGGGTGCTCCAGGTTGACCTCGAGTGTTGGATGCTGCTCCGGCATCTTGCTGCCGGTCGCTTCCAAGTACTTCCTAAGCTGCAAGCCATATTCGTGTTCGTCGAGCACCAGACACGCCGCCGAATCCACCAATCGGTCAGAAGCCACCACCTCGTTAACCTGTTCACCCAGAGACGCCTTTAAGCGCTCAAGCAAGGAATGATCGGCCTTTTCGGAAGTCTCTCCCGACTCTTCGGACGCATCCCCTTCATTTTCTTTGCAAGAGGTTTCCTCGGGCAGTTCCAGTCCGCCTCTCGAAGCATCTTGAAATGCCTTGCCATCGAACTCGGTGAGATGCGCCATTAACCACTCGTCACTGGCACCAGAGAGAAGCAGTGCCTCGTACCCTCGCTTGCTCAGCACTTCGAGGTGTGGACTTGATCGCGCCATATCTATGCTCTCAGCCGAAACCCAGTAGATGTGCTTCTGCCCCTCTTTCATTCGTTCGACGTAGGACTCCAGCGAGGTCAATGCGTCTTCTCCGCTCTCGGCGGTGGTGGCGAATCTCAACAGCTTGAGAAGCTGCTCGCGGCTTTCAGCATCCTCGGCGGCACCCTCCTTCAATAATCGTCCGAAATTGCTCCACACAATCTTAAAGTCATCAGGAGAGTCCTTCGCGAGCGCTTCAAGCCGAGCCAGCACGCGCTTCGAGAGCGCCTTGCGGATTGAATCGACGCGCGGGTCCTCCTGCAGCATCTCTCTTGATACATTGAGTGGCAGGTCATTGCAATCAAGCACACCACGTACAAAACGCAAGTAGAGCGGCAGGAACTGTTTGGCATCATCCATGATGAAGACACGTTGAACGTAGAGGCGTACCCCTCGATCACTTTCCCTGAGATAAAGATCTATGGGTGCCTGGCGAGGAATGTAAAGCAGGCTGGTGTATTCGAGCCGACCTTCGACGCGGTTGTGGCTCCAACAAATAGGATCCATGAAGTCATGGAACACATGTTTGTAAAACTCCTGATGCTCCTCTTCGCTGATCTCCTTGCGTGGACGAGTCCACAGCGCCTTCGCCGCGTTCACCTGCTCCCAAGGCGTGCTTTCCTCGGCTTCGTCAGATTCTGCTTCATTGGCCGCGTCGTCGGAGGAAATCAGTTCCGGCATGAGTACTGGAACCGTGATGTGATCAGAATAGCGGCGAACAAGGTCGCGAATCTTGAAGGGTGTCGCAAACTCTTCAGCATCCTTCTTGAGGTCTAAGATCACGCTGGTGCCTACTTGTTCGCGCATTGCCGGCTCCAGGCTATAGCCGCCCTCACCGCTTGAACGCCAAAGCGTCGCCTGCTCGGCGGACTCACCCGCGCGCCGGGTCAGCACGCGCACCTCGTCTGCGAGTATAAAGCTGCTATAAAAGCCAACGCCAAACTGGCCAATGAGCGCGGAATCCTTCTTTTCGTCGCCGGTCAATCCCTTCAAGAACTCGGCGGTACCAGACTTGGCGATCACGCCGAGATTCTGCGCGGCCTCGTCGGCCGACATGCCGATTCCGTTATCGGAAACGATGAGTCTTGCTGGCTGATCCCCTTGCGCCGCTTGGGCTTCTACTCGGA
>CAZNYE010000399.1:0-4577 GCA_964577185.1 uncultured Pseudomonadales bacterium
GCCGGGAATTCTGCTGGGATTCGCACTCATGGCTGTCACCTTCTTGATCGCCGTGAGACGCGGGTACCCGGGTGGCAAATTCCCGGGGTGGCGTCCGCTGTTTACGGCGTTTGTGCGCGCAGTCCCTGGACTGCTTTCGGCAATCATCATCGTCGGTGGAATCCTGTCGGGCGTGTTTACTGCCACCGAATCTTCGGCGATCGCAGTGGTCTACACAATTCTGGTCGCGGCCTTCGTCTATCGCTCCCTCGATTGGCCGAAATTCCTTGCCGCGACCCGCAATGCAGTGAAGACAACCGCCATCGTGATGCTCATCATCTCAGCGGCTTCCGCCTTCGGTTGGCTGATGGCCGTCGCGGAGGTTCCTCTCAAGATGTCCGAAGCCCTGCTCACGCTCAGCGAAAACCCGCTGGTGCTGTTCTTGATCATCAATCTCATCTTGCTGATTCTCGGCACATTCATGGACATGGCACCGCTGATAATTATCACGACGCCCATTTTTCTGCCGGTTGCCACCCAGCTCGGCATGGATCCAGTGCAATTCGGCGTGGTGATGATTCTCAATCTTGGGATTGGTCTCGTGACACCACCGGTGGGCTCAGTGCTCTTCGTCGGCTGCGCCGTGGGTGGCATACCCATTGAGCGGAGCATTCGATCCCTTTGGCCCTTTTATATCGCCATGGTCTGCGTACTGCTGTTGGTGACCGCCATTCCCACCATTTCGCTTGGACTGCCTAGCCTGTTTGACTAGCCATCTATCAGTTATTCTTCAACCAGACAAAGTTGGGTGTAGGATATGGCAATTGGCCGAATTCTGGCACCGCCGATCAATGCCCTACGACATCTCTGAATCGAAGAGAAACTGGTATCGGCAAGTCTCGGTACGGTCCCGTCTTCGTAAGCAAGCTGCAGGTCGGGGCGAGCTGAGTCGATGCCGTTCGGTGCCGAACCGTCCAGTCCTGCGCCCTGAGACGTTGATGCCTGAACGTGAGCGAAGCGGCCTAACGGCACTTTCGCTCTTCTGCGGCGGCGGTGGATTGGACTTGGGTTTTGAACGTGCTGGATTTGAACACCTAGCCAGTTTCGATGTGCTCGACATATGCGGTACCACGCTGTCGCGCAACCGGCCACAATGGATGGTTTTTTCCGGCACCGGGGGGGATGTCACCGAAGTGGATTGGTCCCTTTACGCCAACTCAGTCGATGTGCTCCACGGCGGTCCGCCGTGCCAGCCGTTCTCGGTTGCTGGCAAGCAAGGCGGAGAGGCTGATGACCGCGACATGTGGCCCGCGTTCACCCGCGCCGTGCTCAGCATTAGGCCAAAGGCTTTTGTCGCTGAAAACGTGCCGGGGTTGCTTGGTCGTCGATTTGCTCACTACGTGCGCGAAACCATTTTTTCCCCTTTGTCCAACGACTACCAGATTTTGGCATTCAGTCTCGGTGCCACGAGCTTTGGCATTCCTCAAGACAGGCAACGAGTCTTCTTCGTCGGATTCCGGTCACGCGGGTGTGCTCAGAGATATGCCGCTCCGGTAGGAGAGCATGCTACGGAGAGTGACTTGTTCTCACACAAATCGCAGACCCTAGGTGCCAGAGCAGCTCTCGGCCTGCCCGACATTGGCTTTGACAATTGCGCTCCGACGTTGCGGTCCGGCTTCACTGGGCCTCGCAAGACCACAAGCGTACTGAACAGCAAAGCGAGTCAAAAAGCATGGAGCGACTTGAAGATATGGCCAAACGGTGTTCAGAAGTCTCGAGAGGACGCACTGCAATTCCCACCTGAGAATGGACACTTCAGACTGTCAGTGCAGGATTGCGCGCTTCTGCAGGGGTTCCCCGACAATTGGCACTTCGCGGGAGCTGTTTACCAAGTGCTTGGTCAGATTGGCAATTCTGTTTGCCCGCCGGTGGCCTACGCCATCGCCAATTCCGTAGCCGACGCTTTGGGTGCCTAAGGTGGCGGTGCAAGACGACCGACGGGAACTGGAAATCTGTGCCTTGCTTGGATTGCGGCGCGGGGAAGGACGAGCCGAAATGGATGCCTTTCTCGACTTTGAAGACGATGTCGGCAATTTCAGGAGCTGCCCGATTGAAATCAAGTCAACTACAACAGGATCGATCGCGACCGCCAGAGATGTTGGAATGAACCACATCAACAAGTGGCGTCGACATGTATGGGTGATTGGATTTTATGACCGGTCTGGAACTGAACTCCTGCAGACGCTGGTCCTGGGCCCAGCGGAAATGGAAGGCTGGATCGGTCGTATCGAATCTTACATCGCACCCGACATCGCCCTTGGCGAGCGGATGGCGAACAAGCTTACATTGCAGGATCTGCACATTATCTGCGGAGAAAAGAACCGTTATCTACCTTCAGATGCTGAATCATTGATGAAGAAGCAATGGACGAAGGCGCGATACGAGGCCGAGTTGGATACCGATGGTGGATATTCACCCGAAAAAATGCTCGAAATGCTGAGATTGCGGGCGCTGTACTTGAACGAGCGTGGATCGACGTTGAACAATCCCCATATTCCCAAGTCGTTTCTGTCTAACTTCGCCGACCAGATGCTTGGTCTGCACAGCTTGAATGCTCGGACGCTAAGGCAAAGGGCTCAATTGACAATTCGGCGCGTCGCAGTGCAGGAGCGACTCTAACGCCAGAATCATGGCGTAGCGCGTCCAGATTCGCCGCACATGACTATTCGTAAGTACCGAACATCCTGTCCCAGAAGGGAAAGATGGAGCCGTAGTTGCTCCTCGGATTGACACCGTGGTGATGGTCGTGTTTTCGCGCCCAGTGGTTGGTCAGCTTGAACGCAGGGTGGGGAAACTCAAGACCAGTGTGGTTGATATTGTTGATCGAGAGGTAGACGAATGTTGCCAGGATGAAACTCAGCGTGCTCATGGGCCCGACAATCACCACGCTCAAGAAAAACAGGCCTAAGCCGGCTATGTTGTCCAATGGATCAAGGTACAGGCCGTCCGCCGCTGTGGGATTGCGCACCCTGTGATGCGTACCGTGCACGTATTTCATGAGCTTGGGAAAATGAAAGGCCCTGTGTACCAGGTAGTACATGAGGTCGTACAGCAACAGGACTGCAAGTACATCGAACGCCACACGAGAAGCATTGGCGGTCAAGCCCGCGGTCACATACTCTTGGAAGAAGAAAGCGAACCCAAAATAGAGGCCGAGCGCGAGCGTCCCGTTCAAGGCGATCCGGCAGTACTTGTTGTCCGAGGGCGCTCGAATGAAACTCTGATTGCGAAGCCGATACTTCTTGAGTCCGCTACGTTCCACCGCCCAGACACCGAACAAGTCGAAAACGAACGCGAATAGCAGCACGCCCACGAGTCCTATCCATAACGCGCCATTCATGATGGTGATGCGGGCATCGCGTTCACAAACAACCTTTGGCTTAGCCCAATGGCTAGGCGAAGTCGCTCCCTCCCAAATTCAGGACTCCACATAGTATCAAGGCTTGTCGAACGAAATGTCCTCAACTACGACAGCCGTTCCAACGCTCAACAGCTCCGCGGCACCGGCCATAATCATGGAGGTGGTGAAGCGCACGCCAACTACGGCATTGGCACCAAGCGCCTCGGCTTCTTCCACCATGCGATCCAGGGATTGCTCGCGGCTCTCCGCAAGCAGCTTCACGTACTCCTCCACTTCACCGCCCACCACATTGCGCAAGTGAGCTTTCTCCAATCATTTGTGTTGATAGTATCAAGACGCAATCCCGCCACGTTGGCGCGCACCTTTTCAAGTTCCTTGAGGCGCCAAGTACATTTCGCGCAGCCAAGGCGTGACCTCCGGGACCGACCCTTTCAAGTTCCATGAGCAGTTGCGTTCGATTCACCTTGCGCCTCAGTCACATATACGACGGCGGAAGAGATTTATTCCAACTTCTCTTCAGAACCCCTTTGCTCCGTGCAGTGTAGATGTTCACTGCGCCTGTACCATGAAGCCTACTCCACTGGATGCACTCGCACATGCCTTACCTGACAATCAAGGAACGTGACGAGTTTCTCCAAAAGCAAGGTCAGCTCTTGCGAATCGCCTGCCGCTATATCCCAGAAGATGCCGCCGAGAACTACATTCAAAATATCATCGATCAGCCGCCTGGACTGTATGGCGTCGTATTGAGCACATCGAGGATTCGCACTTGGCGGATGCCCGTCCAAGGCGAACCGGCCCAAGGTATATGGCATGATCGCTACTGGTGCTCGCACAAGGGCGAGGGAACTAAGCTTAAGACGAAGGCCGCGTCACCCGCCAGCGGCTGAATAGCTCGTCGCGGTCAACGTAGCAGCCCTGCAGGTGCCGTGTGCCGGTGGAGGGGTCGAAACCAGTGCGGCCATGCAACACACGCCAGTTGTCGATCACCAGAAGTTCGCCCGCATTTAACCTGAATCGAATCATGAACTCGTCGGACTGGAGCATCTCAGCGAATGTCCGATAGGCGGCATAGAGCGATACCTGTTTCTCAGCGGCAAGGGACTGGACGGCGAATATGCCAAAGTTGAATCGGATCTGCTCCAAGTTACCGTCATAGTCGAACGCGATGATTGGG
>CAZNYE010000400.1:0-2854 GCA_964577185.1 uncultured Pseudomonadales bacterium
GGATGGGACTTGTCGCTTAGTCCACGAGTTCAAACGGCAAGGCGTTTATACTGAAATTAGCAATCTTATGGACTTCTTATAAACTAGGATAAACTCGCTATAAACGTCACGCCGTCGTCACCACAATGGATCCGATCAGAAACCCCTACGCGCCGGGGGCAGGGTCACCGCCACCGGAGCTTGCTGGTCGCGAAGAACTGAGGGAAACGCTCAGCATTGCCCTGCAACGGATACGCAGTGCCCGACCAGCAAAAAGTGTCCTGCTCGTGGGTCTGCGCGGTGTTGGAAAAACTGTCCTGCTGAATCAAATGCAGACTGACGCGGAGGCCCTCGGCATTGAAACCCTCTGGATAGAAGCGCCGGAAAATCGGTCCTTGCCTGCTGTTTTGGCACCCCGACTTCGTCTGGCACTCCTGAGGCTCTCCCGCAATGAACGGGCTAGAGATCTTGCAACCCGGGCGCTTAGAGGTCTCGCCGGATTTGTGCAGGCTTTACGGTTCAAGTACCAGGACATCGAAGTCGGGGTCGATTTCGAACCAGAACCGGGCCTCGCTGATAACGGTGATCTCGAGCAGGATCTACAAGACTTGTTGGAAGTTGCAGGGTTGGCAGCCAAGGAAGCGCAGACGGCACTGGTACTGTTCGCGGACGAACTGCAATATGTGGAAGAAACCGAGCTTGCGGCCTTGATCACCGCCTTGCATCGAGCCGCCCAAAGGCGATTGCCGATTGTGCTTGTCGGTGCGGGCTTGCCTCAACTACGCGGCCGCATGGGGCACGCCAAGTCCTACGCCGAGAGACTGTTCGATTTTCCCGAAGTCGGTGCCTTGTCCCCGGAGGCGGCGAGAGTAGCAATTGAAAAGCCTGCCAACGATGAGGGAGTGAGAATTGAGCCGGACGCATTGGAGCAAATCATCTTAGAGACCCAATGTTATCCCTATTTCCTACAGGAATGGGGCAAGCGCGCCTGGGATCAGGCGAAGGGGTCGGTCATCAAGAAAGAGGATGTCAGGGCCGCCTGCACCATCGCGGTCGCCGCCCTCGATGAGAGTTTCTTCCGTGTTCGGTTCGACCGATTGACACCACTCGAAAGACGATATTTGCGGGCTATGGCGGCATTGGGACCGGGGCCGCATCGGTCTGGAGAAATCGCGGAAGCACTTGGAAGAAGGGTAATTTCACTTGCTCCAACCCGAAATAAACTCATTGGCAAGGGAATGGTATGGAGTCCAAGTCACGGCGACACCGCATTTACCGTACCTCTCTTTGATGCATTCATGCGTCGCTCCATGCCGAGAGGGGATTGGAAATCGGCGGAGCGCGGATAGACCTCACGGGAATCACCGGTAAGATTCTCGTAGTATTGTCAGTGGCAACTACGTCGGAATTCAATCCGTCCAGAGCCGTAAGGCTCACAGGAAGCCTAGTATTGCGTACACAGATCAGAGCATCCATGGCTCCTCTGGTAGAATTCGCATCCTTTGCCGTTTCTCTGCGGACTCGCTGAAGGGTGACTCCCTTCGGCGAATGTCCACGGATGTGTCTCACATCAATCTGCGGCCAGGTAGCTCAGTCGGTAGAGCAGTGGACTGAAAATCCTCGTGTCGGCAGTTCGATTCTGCCCCTGGCCACCATATCAATGCGGCAATCTGTGCCGCGACATTTGTGCCTGCCTCTCAAGCCATGACCAAACAAGCAGAAGTCATTGTCGTAGGTGCGGGAAACGCCGCGTTCGCTGCCGCCATGGCCGCTTCGGATGCGGGCGCATCGGTCATTATGCTTGGGCGTGCCCCCGGAGGAGGAGTCAGGAGGAAATTTGACGGGAAATTTAATTTTGTGGTGGACTCACATTCGAGACTGGGCGAGGCGGGCCTGATCGATTCTTGGACGAAAGCGGATTCGAGGCAAACGCTGAGTGACGCACCCGTTACCTCGCGCCGGGGTGGGATCTTGCCAAGGTTCGCGGCACGCGATTCAACGCGGGAGGCACGCTGCGGGCGGCGTTCGATGTTGGCGCGAGCGCTTGCGGAAATTGGTCCGGCTGCCATGCCTGTGGTTGGGATAGAAACGCTCCGGAATTCGGTGATCTCGTCGTCAGAGATGGCTTTTGGAACTATGTCCGCAACGTGCTGGCCGAGCATCAGCGTTTTCCCTTCATTGGACCAAAGCGCGACCCCAAACAGCATGGGCCAAGAAACCGGGCGGGAGAGGAGCGGCGGCCGCCAAGGCTGCGCTTGAAACCGCGCTAGCGCCTCTCGGCGAAAAAGGTCATTTGACACCACAGCCTAGCGGCCCTGAATGGGGTTTGATCGGACTTCGGCTTCCTCATAGGGTACGACATACAGCCGAAGCGGATTCAGTTCCCAGCCGAACGCCCAGAACTTCAACAGCGTGTCCATGCCGATAATTGCGATGTGAGGTCCGCCATAGCCGAAGTCGTGGCCAAACGTAGGGTGCCATCCCACGATGCGGGCACAGGCCACAGTGAGGTCTTCCAATTCGGACAAGGAAAATTCAATGCCGCCTCCACCTGCACGCCTGTTCCACAAGACCCAATGCCTCCGAGCAGGAGCATACTGTTGGCCCATTCAAAGCAGACCGCTTTATGCCTAAGCAATAGGTTCTGTGAAAACACCAAATCATGTACCCTTCCAAGATCCAACTCTCCCGCCTCCCCACGAAGGAAATATCCAGCCCTCGTTGAACCGCTATCAACCAAGGCGAGAAGATCTATAAAAGTGTATCAATAAGACACTTTTATGCGCGTAAAAGTGGTTTACCTCTCACAACTTTGAATCGATCACAGCATCAATGTCTCTTCGCAAAGCCTCTGGATCCATGCGAGGAAGATTGC
>CAZNYE010000401.1:0-1545 GCA_964577185.1 uncultured Pseudomonadales bacterium
TGAGCGTGATTTTTGAAAAACTGCTCACACACAAAATTTCTGACACTCCCCGCGCTTGTGACCAAAGCTGCTCGCGCTAGTCCTTCATGCGCCTCTCGAAGTTGCAATCGCGGACATTCTTGTGCCTCACCCATCCGCGCCCTTTATGATCCTGCGTCGTGGCATCGCCGCACTTTGGACATCTGCCACCATTCTTTCTAGCAGTTGAGGTTCTCATCGGAAGGCAATTCCAGATAAATGTTGCCGCTGAAAGGGATTGTAGCCGTCTTTCGCCTCGCTTCAACCACTGCACTGCTCGATGAGCATGTGTTCGTCACCAAGGCGCGCACTTCCAGGGTTGGATCAGTCTGGCTAGTGATTGTCTGCGGGGACTCCGCAAGATGAGAGTGGGTCGGGCCGTCTTGACTTCGCAGTAATGGGGATTGTGGGATGGAATTGGAGTGCACAATTGCGCCTCTATCGGAGGCGAATGCGCAGCATCAAGGCTTCGCCCCTGTCTAGGAGTCGCGCCCACCTCTCAACATTGATCTGGCTGCCCTCACCAAGGCAAATATGATCCCGTACCCGGCGACCCCCACACCAAGCGTCCTAACAATTTCAAGCGCGTTGTTGCTCTGAGATTCATTGCCAAAGAAAACCATGTAAAGGAACAAAGCTACCGGTGCCCCGACCCCAACAACGCCCAGAGTGAGAAGTCGGCCAACGAGTTTGACTCGGCGCTGATCGGCCTCATCTTGGAGCCGAATTCTCTGCCCGTGGAATTCGGCTTGGCGTTTATCTTGCTCATTGCTGACATCCAGAGCTTTTTCTTGAATTTCGGCCTGCCGATTGTCGCGTGCGATTCGGGCATCTTCTATACGAACGAGTTCCTTTATGACCTCTTCAGCTTCCGACGTGATTTCGACTGGAACATGCGGGCTGTCATCATCGTTCATAGGTCGCTGTAACCAACTGATTTGGCAAACCGATGTCTCAATTCGGGCTGTATCAGGAACGACACTGGCACGGATCGAACAATATAGCCGGGGCCATAGGGAGAGCGCTGGATCTTCGCCACGAACCCCTCCGCGAACTCGAACCGAGCTGCCTGTGCAGCAGCCTCAGCATAACTGTCAAAAACCTGTATGGTTTCCGTCTTTCCCGATTGCTCCTCAAGAAGGCTGGCACCCGCACCAAACGTCATCTCGATCTCCGTATCAGCCATTCGATTCCGCAGGCCACTGTATGGGCATCAAATATCCCACAAATTGGCGTTGCGGGCTCTAGGCCGCTAGTTAGCCGAATTTGAACTTTGCACCACACAAAACCGCCCGTCAACTGACGCCGCCCGCTAGCACAGCCCTCTCACACAGCCCGATAGGATCCGTCTCGGGACAAATGTCCAACCCCAACGGGCCTTTGAGCCTTTGCACATCCCTTATATCCATGATGCGCCGCTCCGCATGGGCTATGGGAACGTTGTGAGGATCATTTTAGCCCAGAGGGACGCTTGGGGGGCGGGTACGGGCTGGGTGAAAAGGCTGAAAGGTTCGTGGGAGATTGGAG
>CAZNYE010000402.1:0-1943 GCA_964577185.1 uncultured Pseudomonadales bacterium
CAACAGTACGACGTTCATGTTGCCAAGCGACCGGGCCCCGAGGTCAGCAATACCTCGCGCCTCAACTGGAATTACACCGAGGCGCCCTCATATCTGGCCCACCTTGGCAGCTACAAGACATACAGGCCTTTCGCGACCGGCCTGGACGCTTCGATAGAGAATCCCCACAATCTTGCCATGCACGAGGATGGAGAATGGCTATTTTCCACGGGACAATGGAGTCTCGCCGTGTTTCGACGCGATGTCGGTGATGGTCGATTGACGCTTGTGGAAACGGTTGAAGCGGCAAGCGCGGGATTCCTGTCACTTCTCTCGTGGAATACTCGTGTGAATCGTCTGTTCACATTCCACCACCATTATGCCGGTGCCATTTCGTTGCCGCCCGGGAGCACTTCTGGATGGTCGCTAAGCAATGTGACCTTCGCCTCAAGTGTGTTGCGAGCTGACTCCGAAGGAGGGCAGTCGTTGGTGAAGAGCCTTGATGACCGGTTTCTGTACGTGGCCGACCCAGATATCGCCCACATTGATGTCTATGAGGTGGAGTCTCCGTCGGCGGTAACGCATGTACAGAGCTTGATTGGCGGAACGCCTGAAAACGACAAGGAGACCGAGATCGAAGGACTTTCGGGAATCGGTCAAATGCTCGTCACCCCCGACTCGTCCCATCTCTTCGCGGCAGCCAAATCGGGCCTGTTCGTCTTTGCCATCGATCCCGCCAGCGGACGCCTTGAACTCGCCAGGCACCTCGCCGTCGCGTCACTCTCGGAAACACCCTTTGCAGGCATGCGTGAACTCGGGGGCGTGTCTTTGCATGACGGCAGGAAGATTCTATTTGTTTCCGCTACGGAGGCGCCTGAAGTTGCGGTGTTCGATGTCTCCGAAGTCTATTCAAACCTACGCCACCTCGATTCATTGACCGATTTCTTTCATGAGGGGCGACACATTCTCACCTCTGAGAACCTGCCTCGCGCCGATATTTTCGAAGGGTGTGGACGCGCATATTCGCATGGCTCCGCCACGGCCATTGACGTTGTGTGCCGAAACGGCCACTTCATTGTGCTCTGGGATGAGAATGAGTCATCTCTGCGCGTCACCGATTACGGACACTCAAGTTTCAGGGACCGTTTCGGAAACGCCCTGCCGGCACCCGCGAAGGTCTACGGCAATCGTCAAGCCGCTCAGTCTCCGGACGGCAAGTTTCTCTACCGAACCACAGGATTGACCGAGGGCATTCACATATTTCAAAGGGCCAGCGCCATGCGCGCTGAAGAGGGCGACAATCATGCACCAAATGTTCGTCGGCGCCTTAAAGATCAGGTGGCGTTTGTTGGCGAAGCCTTCAGCTATCAGGTTCCTGCGGACACCTTCGTCGACCCCGACGGTGATACGCTCACCTATTCCGCTTCGGGACAACCCGCATGGCTGGCGTTCAACCCCGCCACGTTCAGCTTCAGCGGCACCCCCGCCGCCGAAGACACCACCCTCGCACCTCTGGTGATCGTGGTGACGGCCAATGATGATGAAAATGCCAGTGCCTCGGTGCGTTTCGGCCTCGAAGTGCGCCCCAAAGACGGCGAAGGGAGGGGAGTCGAAATGATGAGTGGGAGAGGAGCGGGAACACGGTAGAATTCTCAGTATAGGTTTCGGCATTTTGACCACTCGTGGCTGGCAGCAGTTTTGGCAAGGCATTTAGACTCACTACTTACGGTGAGAGCCATGGCCCTGCGCTTGGCGCGGTGGTGGATGGATGTCCGCCTGGATTGGCGCTTGCTGAAGAGGATATACAGTCTGACCTCGACAGACGGCGGCCGGGACGCTCCAAATTCACCACCGCACGCCAGGAGGCTGACCAGGTGCGTATCCTCTCGGGCATCTTCGAAGGCCTTACCACTGGCACACCCATAGGCCTCGGTATCGAAAATACGGACGCACGGAGTCGGGAC
>CAZNYE010000403.1:0-1541 GCA_964577185.1 uncultured Pseudomonadales bacterium
GGCCGCCTGCTCGCTGGCATCGGGAGGCAGTTGAACGACCCCGCGGAATTTTCCATTGACCTGCACACCGAGTTCGACGCTCCTCGGGCCACGCACAATTGGCGCGAGCTCCGGCCAGCCGGAATCTATGATCGCGTCACCCTTGCCAAGCGCCAGCCAAAGAAAATGTGTGATGTGGGGAATGATCGGAGAGAGTATCAGCAAGAGCACCTCGAAAGCCTCCCTGGTCGCCGCATTCGGCTCACGTTCGGCGACGGCATTGGTCAACATCATGGCGGTCGATACCACCGTGTTGAAGTGCAATCTGCGCCCAAAGTCGTCATCCGCCCTGTCAAGCGACTCGCGCGTCAATCGCCGCAATTCAAGATCGGATTCTGATTCTTCACCTGGCTCGCTCTCGAAGACATCTGCCTCGGCCTCTCGCCAGCCAAGACTCCACAGCCTTCGCAAGTAGCGCAATGCTCCCTCAACGCTTTCCTCCCGCCACTCGAAAGACTGTGTCGGAGGGGCGGCAAAGATGGTCGCGAGCCGAACCGCATCGGCCCCGAAGCGCGTATAGAGCTTTTCTGGGTCCGCGCCACGGCCGGAGGACTTGGACATCTTCTTTCCGTCCTTCAAGACCATGCCGATGAGCAACAGGTGCTTGAAGGGCTCGTCCGAATCCACCAAGCCAGCATCGCGCATCATCTTGTGAAAGAAGCGTGCGTAAAGGAGATGCAGGATCGCGTGCTCGATGCCACCCACATAGACATCCACCGGAAGCCAGGAATTGGCCTCGGCATCGATGAGCGGCGCCTTTGGATGAGGGCTCGCGAAGCGCGCGTAGTACCAGGATGATTCGAAAAAGGTATCGAACGTGTCCGTCTCGCGCTTGGCACCGCCACCACACTTCGGACAGGTCACGTTCTTAAACTC
Source organism: uncultured Pseudomonadales bacterium (assembly GCA_964577185.1). Taxonomy (GTDB): domain Bacteria; phylum Pseudomonadota; class Gammaproteobacteria; order Pseudomonadales; family Azotimanducaceae; genus Azotimanducus. Next base: position 916 of record CAZNYE010000403.1, read on the forward strand.
GGGCATATCTCCCAACGGCGACTGCACACCTCGAAATTCCACGTCGGTTGGCAATACCACCGGCAGGTCGGATTCCGGCACCGGCACCACGCCGCATTGCACACAATGGATCATGGGAATTGGACAGCCCCAATAGCGCTGCCGCGACACCAACCAGTCGCGCAGGCGATACGCCGTGTACCGACGCCCCTTGCCCTCCGCCGCCAGCCGATCGGCAATTCCGGTGATCGCATCCCTACTCGAAAGCCCGTCAAAATCCGCCGAATTCACCAGCTTTCCATGCTCACTGAAGGCCGATTGGCTGAGATCGCAAACGGATTGAGACTCATCATTCGGGGCAATGACCTGACGAATGGGTAGCTCGTACTTCTTGGCGAATTCCCAGTCGCGTTGATCATGGCCCGGTACGCTCATGACAGCGCCCGAGCCATACTCCATGAGCACGAAGTTGGCAACGTACACGGGCAGGGATTCGCCGGTGAAGGGATGGGTTGCAACCAATCCCAGATTGATTCCAAGCTTTTCCTCGCGCGCCATGTCCGCCTCCGCAAGGCTCATGCGTTGGCAGCGCCGAACGAATCGAAGCAGCTGTTGCGACTTCTGCGCTTCTCGACTCACCAAGGGGT
>CAZNYE010000404.1:0-5919 GCA_964577185.1 uncultured Pseudomonadales bacterium
CCCATGCCGCCCAGGGGATTGTTGATGTGACAGGCGTCGCCGGCGAGTATCACTCGATTCTTGAAGTAGGATTCGGCGACTCGCTGGTTGACGCTGTAGAGCGTGCGGTGTCCGATGTCATAGGTGCCCTTCTTCTTCCACAGTCGCCCGAGGCGGGCTTGTATGTGCGAGTCGGAAAGCACTCGCGCCTCGTCCCGCGCATCCTTCGGCCATGTGGGGAACAGCACTCGCCAGATCTTCTCGGTACGCAGCATCACGCACCACTCTTCTGGATCCGAGACGTAATTGACCCAGGAGAGGTCTTCAATGACCTGCTCAAAGGGAAAGCTGGTGCTCACCGCTAGGAACTTCTCGTCATAAGTGAAGCCCAGGAATTTGATGCCGACGGACTTGCGAATCAGCGACCTCGCTCCTTCGGCGCTCACAAGGAAGGCGCCCTCATGATGTTTGACCCCTTCCGGGGAGCGCACTTCAGCCGTCACCCGGTCGGCATGCTGCGAAACGCCTGTCACCTCGTGCGAGAACCGAACCCGGGCGGCATCGAGTGCTTCGAGTCTCCGGTTCACCAGACGCGTGAACTCGTACTGCTCCAATTGCAGTCTGAATGGAAACCGGGTGCTGTCGGCGATGAGTCGCATATCAAAGTTGGCGGTCTCGCCCGTCTTCCGATCCCGGTATTGGTACCGGTCGGCCACGAGACCGAGTGCCAACATGTCGTCAATCACGCCGAAACCAAGATCGGAGATCATTTCTAGGCTCGGCGGATGAAAGGTGGAGGCGCGCAAATCCACCGGCAGGCTCGGTGCTTTCTCGAAGACAACCACCGGTACGCCGCGCCCAGCCAGATACAGCGCCAGTAGCGAGCCGACCGGTCCCGAGCCGGCGATGAGAACTGGAAGTTGCGCGGGCATCGAGCAATGCCTTCAGCGCCGCTGGACGGACCGCAGTTGCGTCATGAGTTCATCCATCGTGAGAACGTCCGCATACTTCGCCTGCAGGTCGAACAGATTGGCCTGGTGTGCATCCGGATTTCGGTCGCCCACAGCCTCTTGAGGAATGACCACCCGGTATTCGTGCTGTAGACCGTCCACCGCGGTTGCCCGAACGCAGCCACTGGTCGTCAAGCCGGTGACGATCAGCGAATCGACTCCCTGAGTGCGAAGACGTGCATCGAGGTCGGTCTTGTGGAAGGCGCTCGCCCAGTGCTTGTCGATCAGCGTGTCGGAAGCCCGCCGTGGTAGGCGTTCGTCTATGCGCACCCAGTCGGAGTCAGGCGTGAGCAGGTTGAGCGCCGGTACCCGATCACGAAAGACATGCGCCTGATGTTCACCATGGTAGATCACTCGCGTGAAGATCACCGGCCACCGCGCCCGGTGAATCATTTCAATCAGTCGCTGGTTCGCCTCAATCACCTGCGGACAGTGACATCCGAGCGCACAGGCCGGGTCGGTGAATCCTTTGATCATATCCACAACGATCAGTGCTGGTCGGCTACCGAGACCAAGATACCTGCGTTCAAGATCCATGCATGGAAACCTTCTGAAAGAAATGCTTCAAGAGTGCGGCGAGAACTGATCCGCGGGATAGAGCGTGATGAGCTTTAGCGAGCGGCAAACTGATCTTGTTCGCTGCCCATGATTTCCATTTCCGCCGCCATGAGGCGCCCGCGCTCGGCTGGAAAGGCCTGCACGAGACCCATGCCGAGGTCGCGGATTGATCTTGCCGGAACGCCCCGATTGCCCGTACCGGAGGTCCCGCAGGCCTTGAGGCTGAGCGTACCGACCTCGAACGCGCACTCCGTGACAACGCCTTTGCAAAGCCTCCAGCGCTTGACCACCTCGTCCTTTTCAAGCAGCGGCGGTATGCTGCTTTCGAGATCTATTTGTCGGCGCAGCCAGAGCCGCGCGGTTTCGAGTTGCACCATCATTTGACCGATGATCTCCTGTTGGTATGGCCCGCTTCCAACCGGTCTTCCCGTGTCGGCGAACTTGCGCTGGCGAAGCTGCGAAATCGTGTAGTCATAGAGGTTCTGCGCGGCGCCGAAGTAACAGGCGACGCTCGCGACCTGATTGCCGACAAAGCTGCCGCGGCTCATGCGCATGCAGCGCGTGAAGGCGCCGGGAATGGCGAGGGCGGACTCGGCGGGCACGAAGACATCCTTCAATGTAATGCCGTGCGTCGCCGTCCCGCGCATGCCGATCGCATTCCAGTGCTCGCGCTCGGCCACGCCTTCGGCATCTGGCTCGACAAAAAACGTACAAAGACCCGCAGCCGTGTCGTAGCCTTCTAGTCCGGCTGTCACCAGGTAACGGTCCGCCACTCCGGTGGCGCAGCCAAAGGACTTGACGCCGTTCAATCGAAAGCCGCCGCGCACCGGCGTCGCCGAGGTGGAAATAGTGATCGCGGCCTGTTCCGACTTGACCGATTCGCTGGCGAAATTGGCCAGCCATTTGCCGTCGCGGCCCATGGCGTAGAGCACCTGTTCCGCGAAAGCCTTGACCAAGGGCGCCTCCTCGTCCGTGAACAATCCGGCCTCAAGCGCTTCAAGCGCCAGTAGCCCGCGCGAGGCCGAACTCGAATGAAAGAAGAACGCGAGCGCCGTGGACGCGCAGGCGGTGGCCAATGCGAAGGTCGTGGCGCAGAGGTCGCGAAGACCACCTCCCAAGCCGCCATAGCTTGTTGGAACCACCATGCCGAGCAGACCGGCATCACTCAAGAGCGCCACATGCGGCAGATGAAATTCGCCGCGTGCGTCCTCGTTCGCCGCAAGTTCGCGCAGAGTCGGCAAGACGGCTTCCACCCGCGCCGCACGCGCGACCTCATCCGGGCGCATGGACTCGATCAAGGCTTGGCCGGTCAGGTTGCCGACGCCTGGCGCATCTTCGGGTACGGTTGCCCGCGAGTTGTCCGCAGGGCTCATTCGTCCTCTCCGATCAACAGGCCGCGCTGCACTGCTACCGCCTGTTCGCCAATGAGCGGCGTGATTCGATTCCACACCGGATCTACGTCCGGGTCAAATAACATGCGCTTGTTGAGGATGTTTCTTGCCGCGAGTTCTGAAAGGGTCGCGGTGCCGAGTACTTCGGCGCTCACACCCTTCGCGAGCACATCGAACCAGTGCGCTTGGTACTGCTCAATAAAGGGTTGAATCGACTCGAATGCCGATTCCGTCGCCCGGTTGGCGAGCATCCAGGGAGACATGATGGCGCGCTGGCGAGGCGAGAGATGCGCCGGTGACAGGCCCTCCATCTTGGAGGCCGCTTCGAAGGCCGGCGAGAGGGGCGAGTAGACAGTGTCCATGTAGGAGAGGTGGGCACCCAAGTCCAGACGAGGAATGAGGTCTAGATGGAAGGCGAAGGAACCGCCCGCATAGACCGAATCAAGCGTGAAGTGGGGCACGGCGCTTGTCTTCGGTGTGAAGGCGAACAACATGTGGGAATCGAGTTGCAAGGCCTCGACTTTTAGCGTACATGTCACAACGCGCAAAAGCGGCCCTCCCGTGAACACTCGCACTTCACCGATCTCTCCTTCTGCCATGGGCAAATGGCTCTCAAGACGCATATAGGGAACCCCCGATTCTCCGGGTTGTTCGGAGAGCGAAAGATGCGCCACCATTCGTTCAAGTGTTTCGCGAAACAACTTGGCAGGAAGCGTTTGCCTCGGGTGAGCTTCGGACATGCGCGTTCAATCGCCCCTTTGTTCGCCTGGTCGCAACATAATTGGCCGCTTGCATTGGGTCATTGATAATTCTCAAGCGTTCTTGGTTTGAGTGTTGTTGTGGCGAGAAATCGCGCCCGACAATTGCCACGGCCTTGAGGCAAGGAGGTCGGTGTTCCTTGAGACGACCTTGTTTGCCGCGTTCGCTGGTCGTACACAACCAAGGGTGATTTCTGAGTCAGGTGCTCTGCGTGTGCATTCTGGATGACTGAGCAGCCCGTTGAAGACGCGCTGCGTCCATTTGGTCATGATGGTGAAGTCGGTGGGCAGGGCGGTGATGAAGCCTTGGCCATATGCATCGTTGCGCGTCGCCACCAAGAGGTTGATGTGGTTCTCCGCCGAGCGCTCGAGCAATCCAAGCTCAAGTTCCCACGACTCAAGGGGGTCGAGTGGCACCATCGCGACGTTTACCCCTTCGAGCGCGAGCAGACGAAAGGTCTCGGGATACAGGCTGTCGTCGCTTGTGACAACCGAGATGCGGCCCCAATCCGTGTCGCAGGCCGAAAATCCGTCTCCAAGCTCGCTGAACGAGTGCCGTTCGGAGCGGTGTACCTGAGGCTGCTCAAGCAGGACTCCATCTTGACTGATAAGTACTGCGCAGTATTGAAAGGCATTTCCGACTCGCCGAATGATCGAGGTGCCGACACAGGCGTCTCCGCACACTTCTGTGATTTGGGACACAACCTGCTCCGCATGATTCGCCGCGAGATCCAGATCATCCGATTCGTGGCTGATCGGTGGCAGGCAGATGAGTTTGGCACCCTCATTTGCCGCGTTGGTCACAGAGGCTGTGATTGCGGCTAGGTCGTTCATGCCCTGCGGGCAGAGTACGGCCGCGCTCACCCGTTCGGGGGAGGCGGGGGTTGCTTCGGGTGTTGATGCTCGCGTGATCGGTGCGTAGAGCTTCGGGCGCCTCGTGCGCATGATGTGCGTGCCATCGGGCCGCTGTTTTTGCTTGGCTCGATGTGGCTCTATGTCCGCCCAAATGAGTTCGGCACGGTCGCGGGAGGCTTTCGCCAACACGCGGCCACTCGGGTCCACGATTTGGCTCTCCCCCGCACCCTGGAGGAATATCTCGGGAATGTCGGTCGCTTGACTGACCGCCGTCACCATCTCCTCCGGGACAAGTGGGCCGACCTTATTGGCGGCCACCACGAACACCTTGTTCTCTGCCGCGCGTACCGGCACGTGCAGCGAAGCTTCGTCGAGCGCGAACGAATTGAGGCTGTTGAGGAGTATCTCGGCCCCACCCAATGCGAGGCAGCGCGGCGTCTCGTTGATCACGCCGTCCATGCAGGCGTAGAGACCAATTCGCCCCAGGGGCGTGTCTATGACGCGGCCCTCATCCCGCGCCTTTTCGAGAAAGTCGTTCTCGTGGCCAATATAGACCTGCTTGGTGTTGTCGAGGATGAGTTGCCCGTGGGCATCGTAGAGCAGGCTCGAACCGGTCGCGGAGCCATCCTCGCGTTGAACGGTGCAATTCACGACGACATATGTGCCTAGCTGCTTCGCCTTCTGGGCGATCACCGATAGAAACGGCCCGTCCAAGCGCACCGACACGTCAAAGCAGTGGCGCTTGTCGTCATACCACGACAGGTGATTGCAGAATTCTGGAAGCACGACCAGATCGGGACGGCACCGGCGCGTTTCATCCAACCAGAATAAACAGGTGTCGAGGTTCTTTTCGATGTCCGCCCCGATAGAAAACTGTGCGGCAGCGATGCGAATGGTGTTCGGCTCACTCATCAGGGGAGATGCTCTCTTGTATCTGAGGGGCGCAGCATTCAGCCTAGTGTGCTGTTTCACAGCACACTAGGCAGCCGACGTTCTCGCTTGCATGATAAATGTCAAAGGCGTCGTTCGCCTGCCGCCTACAATCCAAGGTTCGGCCGACCGTCCCGCACTAGGCCTTCAGACACAGAGGAGCATTGCATGAGCACCTATCTTTTGCTCAAGTATCTGCACGTCATCGGCTTCGTCTATTGGCTCGGCGGGGACTTCGGAACCTATCTTGCCAGTCGCCAGGTGATCAATCGCGATTTGCGCCCGGAGTCCCGTCAGACCGCGCTCAGCATCATGCTCGCCTGCGACATGGGGCCGAGGCTGGCCATGCCGCTGATGCTGTCTATTCGCCTCAAACTCGACTGGGTGACCGGGGCATTGCAGAATTCCTCGACAGGCTTGGTGATCGTTTGGGCCATC
>CAZNYE010000405.1:0-2098 GCA_964577185.1 uncultured Pseudomonadales bacterium
ACGAGCCGCCGGCGACCATCGAACTCGAAACGACCAATCCGGACACGACACCGCCGGAGCTCGATGTCAACCGTCTCACTGTGAGCGCCGTGCCCACGAACCCGGAGGCGCCGAACGGTGAGACGAAGGTGACCGTGCGCCTGCGCTACCGAGACGATATCTCGGGCCTGTTTTTGGGACAAGTGGTGCTGCGCGATCCGCAGGGCGGCAATCACCTCCACCGGATATACTCGGACGACGGGGAGAATCTCTATCCGTCTAGCGACCCGAACCAATGGCAGACCATCGAACAGGCTCTGATCCTGCCTGCGGGATCAGTACCGGGCACATGGGGCATCGCCGAAATCACCCTGCTTGACCGTGCCCGCAACCATGAACAGTTCAATTTCATCGAGACGGTGTACTTCAATGTCGAAGGATAAAAGCCTTTCTCCCCTAATTCCTTCGCTCTACCCGATAGCCTCTCGCTAGCCGAGTGGGTAGTTCGTTGTTGTTCACGAATAATCACCCGAAAGTCCCAATGGTTTGCTCGCCCGCTCCCAATGCTGCTTTTCTTCGGGCCACCGGCTGGGTTCGAAAACAACCCGATCTGTCTCGGCATCGTAGGCGTAGGCATAGCCGTGCGGCCAGCGATTCACCATGAGCGCCGCAAGGTCGCGTGCCGCGTCAAATCCACCGTCGCCGAGAATACGATTTAAGAGGTCTCGAGTATTGTGCTCGAAGGTCTCGAATGGGGTTGTCAAGAGTTCGCGTTTGCCAGCGATAAACTGCTCCCGCGCACTCAGCCCAGGCTTCAACGGTGCACGAATCATGTGTGCGAGAATTCTTGCGGACTTGCCAAGTGCTTGCCGGTAGAAGTAAGCGGCAGCATTCCCAACAGGATAACGGCGAGCGACAAGATTGGTCGAAGGGCCAGTAGGGCAGGTAGAGTTCAGGTATCTCCGTGATGGCGTAGCCATACAGATAGGCTTCGGCCGTCGCTTGCCAGACTGATCCAATGCTTGCTGCGACTAGGCCGCCGCAAATCATCAAGGCACCGGCGACTTTGGCGATAGGCTTAGGAGTCAACTGCCCGGCGGCCTTGCCGCGTTTTTTCGTCCAAGCCGCTGCACGCAGAACCCATGCGGCAAAACCTGCCCAATAAAAAATATAGTCGAGCGGAACAGGATTGGAGTAATAGAAGATTGCCCACCAGTAGACGCTGAACGCATAGGCCCACAGGAAGTAGATACCGGAGAGGTGCAGTAGGCGCCACTGCTTGGACTTCAATAGGCGTCGGCCCAACGGGAATGAAGTCACTGTCATCGCGAGCGGAAAAAGATAGCCTCCGATTCCCTCGATCGCATCGCGCAGTACATAGACCTCGGTCACATAGTAGTCGGTGTGACCTAACACCAACCAGAGAATGTACAGCCCTTGCCATGCCATTGTCGCGGCGAAGCAGAGGCCAAAATACTTGCGGTTGCACAATAGCTATAATTATGCCTGTTATTATTACTTTTCCCAGATAACAGCTATGAGGTTATATACAATGCTGCCTGCCCCAGAAGTCGCGGCAGATCTCGGCAGGCGGCTAAAATCGAAACGGCTGGCACACAATTTAACGCAGTCCGGTCTTGCCAAGCGGTCGGGCGTGCCCTTGGCTACCCTAAAGAGGTTTGAGCGCACAGGCGCGATTTCTCTGGTCTCGTTCGTCCGCCTATTAGTCGCCCTCGGTGAACAGGCGGGCCTCGAACGGCTGTATGAAAAGGACGATCCGGACGCTATGACGCTCGACCAGCTACTTTCGGTACCAAAGGCGCGCAGACGAGGGCGGATCAATTGAGACCCGCACTGCCACCGGACCCACTGACGGTGACATTGCAGTGGGACGACGATGACATTCAGACCGTTGGTCGTCTTGGCTACCTTGATCGCATTGCCCGATTCGAGCACGACGCTGATTTCGTGTCATCGGGAATCGAGATCTCACCCGTTCATCATCGCGTCAATAGCACGCTCGGCCTGATCCGACCGCACGACTCCAGTGTTTTCGATGGTCTGCATGGCGTCTTTCACGACAGCCTTCCTGACGGATGGGGGCTACTGCTTATGGATC
>CAZNYE010000406.1:0-4401 GCA_964577185.1 uncultured Pseudomonadales bacterium
ACTCCAAATAATTGGCCTCAAGCAGGTTCTCGCCCGCTTCGAATCTCAACAAACCGAACGCCATGAACGCCTCCTGCTGCGAGCGAAAGAACTGCCAGGCGCAAACAAGGCTGTGCTCATCGTCGATCAACACCTCGCGCGACCAGAACTTGAAGGCCTGTCCGTACACATGACGGATACTATAGAGGTAGCGTCCATAGGATTTGCCGTTACCGTACAGATCCGGGCCGTGGTACTGATGGCTGTTTCCGCCGCGCGTGCGCAGCGCACTCCATCGGTGATTCAGGGCACCCTCAAGCTCAATCGTCTGGCGCGAGTGAAGCAGGTTGACGGGCGTATGGGTCATGCGTACCCGCATCTTTCCCACGAACTGCTGATCGCGGTCGAATACCTCGAACTCGCCACTGAAGACACCTTCGAATTTCACCGGAAGATTGAAGGGTCTCCGACCTTCGCGCTTTTCCTTTTTTAGAAACGCATCAACCATGCGTCGCGTTTCGATATCGTCTTGATCTTCCTGTGTGACAACATAGAGACCATTGAACACCGCGATCAGGGTGTCGGCTTCAAAGAGCTGCGAAGAATAGACTTGTAGTCCCAAGTCGGGCACCACATGATTCACGGTGCGCAGATTGGCGTTCCATCCAGGCGAGAAATAATTGGAATCGACCAAGAGCCCAAAAGGTCTGCCAGAGCCAAAAAAGTCTGGACCCGTATAAATTCTGTCTTGATCGGAGTCAACAACCCCGAATTCCATGCGCGCCCCAATCTCAAAGCGGTCCATCAGCGGTCCCGCGGCATCGAATTTGGTGTCCATCCAATAGGTGGTGCGCCCGTCTCGAAACTCGCTTGCGCGACCCACCTTGTTCGTGCCGACATGCGTACCGTCCGCTTCGAACAAGGAAGGACAGCCGTGCCATTGCCCTGTGATGGCCTTTTGCCAGTTGCTTGCTTGTGGTTGTGTCACTCTTTCTTTTCCTGTGTGTCTCGGTTGATGAAAATCAAGGCCGTTTGTTCTCTTCAGAGAGATGATCCCAGATAGCGGATTGGAAAGGCTCTTCATGCACCGGACCGTCGACACCCCTCGGGTCGAGCACATGGCGGCTATCGCAGGTCGGCAGCAGGCGGGTCCCCTTGGCGGTCAAAGTTCTCACAGCTCTTCCGTTTCGGTACAGGACGGTATGCCTAACCCGCGCACCGGGCGCGGTGAGCATGATGAAGTCGGGCTCCATGTAGGTACTGGTAGCCGCATCAAGGTGGCGCGCAGAGAAAGTCAACACACCCGGCCCACCCGAAACGCCGATATTCTCGTAGGCGCCTGGCCCAAGCGAATCGAACACCAACAAATTTTCCCTCAAAGAGCCAACAAAGGTCTTGGCCGCCGGTGCCCGGCCACGAATATGCACATTGGTCAGCGCGAAGCGCTCCCCGTCAAAATCCAAATAGACGAGATTGTCGAAGGGTCCCGGTCCAGGGCTGCCGCTGCCTGCGGCGGAGTCGTCCGCAAGCGGTGTGCCGTCAAGGTTATAGAGTTCGATGTGGTCGTGCCAGGTTCCCCGCAGTTGCATCAGGTTGTACCCGACGGAGCCGATCGGAAATCTTGGGAATGGCTTGGGCATTCACCAATAATATATGAGACTTGGTTCACTCGGCCAAAAGTGGAGGACAAGCAATGAAATCGGTTGTCATCTCAGGCAGCACTCGCGGCATCGGCCGCGGCCTTGCGAGAGAATTCATCGCCCGCGGATGCAAGGTAATGGTCAGCGGTCGCAGTCAGCAAGCGGTGGACGCGGCGGTGGCCAAGCTCTCGCAAGGCGCCGATGTCGGTTCGGTCCTGGGTCGAAGCTGCGAGATATCAGATGCTTCAGAAGTCGAAAGGCTATGGGATGAGGCGAAGCAAGCCTTTGGGCGCGTTGACATATGGATCAATAACGCCGGAACGAGCACCCGTTCGCGGCTTGAAGATGCGTCGGCGTCAGATATCGAACGTGTCATTCAAGTCAACCTGACGGGCTTGCTGTTGGCCAGCAGCGTTGCGCTGCGCGGCATGCAAGCACAAGGCGGCGGGCAGATCTGGAACATGGAGGGATTCGGCTCGGGCGGACAGACGGCCCTCGGGATGAGCGTGTATGGTGCCAGCAAATCCGCGGTATCCTATCTGAACAAGGCGCTTGCGAAGGAGGTCAGCGGCAGCAAGGTTCAAGTATGCGCGCTGAGTCCCGGGATCGTGGCGACCGACCTCCTGAAGGGCGATTATGACCCCGATTCCCCCGAGTGGGAAAAAGCGAGGAGGATCTTCAATATCCTTGGCGACAAAGTGGAAACCGTGGCGCCTTTTCTCGTCGATGGCGTACTGCGAGCGAACAAGAATGGCGACAGGGTGGCATGGCTTACCCGCCGAAAGGCCTTCCTACGCTTCCTGACGGCCGCCTTCAACAGACGCGATTTGTTTGCCGATAGCCTGTAGAAACAGGCGAAGGAAGCGAAAGACTCTCCCCTCGCACCTTGGCTTCGCTCACGTCTGTTTGCTTTCCGCTAGCCTCAACAATACTGCCCATATCAGCACCAAAGACGCGACAGCGCCGAAGAAGACGAACGGGCCTGTCATGGTCCAGAGATCAAACAGGTAGCCGCCGACGACGCTGGCGATCAGGATGCCAATTGCGCCGGTGAGGGTGAAGACACCCACGACCGAACCTCGAATGCGGTCGGGCGCGCGTTCGGCGATCAGAACACCGCTGGTGATGATGCAGCCTACTTCCGCCATGCCGATCAAGACCAGGCAGAGCATGGTCGCCAGACTGAATGGATCCTCCAGGAATAGAGTGCTGGAGTAGCCGACCGCACTGATTGAGAGCGCCACGGCCAAGGCGCTCACGCGGTTGATTCGGTCCGTCAAGAGTCCGAAGAGCGGGGCGCTGAGCAAAGACGCGGCGTAGGATACGGCCACAATGCCCCCACCCCTGGCGACCGCCTCGGCGGCTGTGAGTCCGAGTTCGCTGGTGCCGTAGATGGATGCCCAAAGCGTAAAGAACGTACCGACGACAGCTAGGTTGCCGCGCGCCACAAACGATGCCGCGTAGGCCAACGCGATCACCACGCGGCGCGCTTCGGTAAAGCCTTCACGCAACTGCTGAAGGAAGGGCGTGCGTTGTTCCTCTTGGATCGCCGCCCCCCTGCGCAGACCAGCGAACATGATGAGGCCGACGATAAGCGTGATCACTGCCATGGCGCCGTAGGTGGCGTAGGCGGCTTCTTGCGCGTCCATGCCGCCAGCCTTGAACATGGCCGGCAATCGCAGCAGGACGAGGGCGGCGGTCATAGCTCCGAGACCGTTCATAATGCCCAGAAGCCCGGTCGCCTTTCCTCGATTCACATCGGCCACGTAGTCCGCCATCAGGGTAATGAGCATAGTGCTGATGGCAGCAATGCCCGCCGAGTACACCACGCGCGCCACCACAAGGCCGGCTATGCTCTCCGAAAGGCCATAGATGACGATGCCCACCGATGCGAGCAGAAATCCCGCCACGGTCACGAATCGCCTGCCGATCTGATCCGATAAGGACCCCCAAAGACCGACACTGAGAATGATGACGATCTCGCCGATGAAATTCAGGTTGCCGCTGATTGTGCCTTGGCGCGACGCCTCCAACCCGAGTATCTCCGCGAGCAGAAACGGCTGGGTTTGCGGAACGAAGGTTGCCAGCATGATGGCCGCATAACAGGCCAAGTAAAAAGTCAGCATATGGCCGGATTGCGTTCCCGGACTCAATAGCAGTCTGAGAAAGCGCCTGTCCCCGGAAGATGCATTGGGTTCGGTCATGAGTGGCTCCCTGATGCCAGGACTTTGAATATTGCGGCTCGCTAGCCTAGCGCATCACGCCAGCAAACGCAGGCCAAGCGCCGCACTGACGAAGAGTCCGGCCCAGATACACCAAACCCAGGGTCTGCACGCCTGAATGGACGATTGGATGGTCGATTCAGATTGCTCGCTTGCACCCTCCTGCATCATCTGCGCAAAGGCTTGGCCGAAGGGCTTGAGCCGGAACCTGAGTGCGATCCCGCAGACCACCAGAAGCGCGAAGATCGCGAGCTTCAGCATGGCCCAGATCGCGCTTGTCCCGCCAACGGCCAAGACCGCGATCCACCCGATCAGAACCGCAACCACTAGCATGCGGAAGTACAGATCAATCCGCGCAAGTCGCGCACCGATGGGTTGGCCCTGCTTGAAGTGCAGCGTCAGCACCATGGACAGCCAGTAAAGGCAGATGGCCCAAACGATCACCAAGCCTGTCGTGGAAATCTGCAATGCCCCGGTGAACCAGGCCAGGTTGAGGCCAATAGGCAGCATCAGCGGCATGGCCAGCCTCGCCCCCATGTCGCAGGCGAGCATGATGCTGA
>CAZNYE010000407.1:0-7693 GCA_964577185.1 uncultured Pseudomonadales bacterium
CCTTTCGTGGCGATTTCACTCTCGAGTTCCGCGCTGATTGCGTCCGCCATTGCTTCCGCATGTTCTGAAGGCACCCCCGCATCCTTAAGGCGGCGTGCGTAGCGAAGCGTGTTGATGACAGTTGCCATGCCCAACATTATAGGCCAGTTGGTCAACTTGTGTGTGGTGAAAATAAACTTGAGTTTGAGTGGCCAATGGCCACTCTTGGAAGACCTTCAGTACGGCGCAGGAACGGCCCAATACGACATTGGCTGACTCATGGCGAGGAGTCGTTGCTTGCGCTTTCCAGAGTGGCTGTCCCGGCGGGCTTGAGAGCATTGTGCTCGCGAGCCCCATGCGACTTGCAACAAGTTTCCCTCTCCAGAAATGCAATAGTGGGATGCCACAGGCAGCAAGCCTGTAACGATCAACCAAGTCGAGAGAACGAGGGTTGTCTCCTTTCCCAAACAACTTCGGGCGGGCCAAAGGTGCCGTATCCTCCCTGCTCACTTCTGCGGATTGGGGACTTAAGAATCTTTGCGATCCCCCAACCGTTGTAAAGGGGCGAGCGTTCCGTGTGCTGTGGGTGTTCATAGGCGTTCCCCAGAAGTGACTTCACGCCATGCGCTGTCGCTGGTTGATCCCAAATGGGCCAAGAGAATTTTCCCTTTTTCCATGAGCCGGAGCATCCTTGCGTGAGCGTAGTTTCCTTTCCGGCAAAAACAGGAAAGCGCGTCAGACCCAAGAGCGCTAGCGCCTCGACACCTGGGTTTGTGTATTTGGTGTCGCTGCTAGGGTCACGGGCTCTCAACGCGTATTCACGGTCATCTGTCACGTCCCAACCTAGGGATGGTGAATTGCTCTCATATTTCCAAGGACCGACTAGACCGACTACCACCTCTTCAAGAGTCGCGGCAGTGAGTATCTTCCGAGCACTCTTCAGGAACTTCTGTTGACCTGCGGTGAAGTACAGATCTGTGGGCTTTGCAACACCTTGCTTGTCCAGACTACCTTCGGCTAGGAGCGCACTCGCCAATTCGATTCCGCGGTCATTGTCGGTGTCGGAAGACAAGTACGCTCTCATCTCGGGGGGCTTGAGCTTAAGGTCGTCAAGACTCGGGTCAATCTTGCCAACGGTGCCTCGGACGTTCAAGGCCGTGGAAGTATTCCAGTACTCAAATGTGCGCACGGCTCTCTCTGCTATGCGCCTAATCGAAAACTGCTCACTTACAATGGCACGGGGCGTGATGTCGTTGCTCCACCAAAGTTTGGGTTGTTCCAATTCATCAGCGAAGACAACCTGTACGCCAATCGCAGCTAGGAAACCCAGTGGGTTGGTGCCTTCGATTCCAGAGAGTTTGGTTCCATTCATTGCGATGCCGTCTCCTCTTCACTCTGTCGATGGTCCGCTAGTCGCAAAATTGATTCAAGCCATGTGAGTCCGTAAATGCCATAACGATCAATGAGTTTCCAGAATCGGTCCGCCATATCGAGCGCGATGTTGGACTTTGCGAAATTGGAACTGACCTGCAGTTCATGACCTTTGAACTTGTACTTGAGAATCTGTGGTTCAGAGTCTTCATGCGCCGGGGGCAGGGGGCGGCTGTATCCGTGATGGGTACCGACGAGGTGCAGAACCAAATCGGGATCGTTTGCTTCATGCAGGACATCAGAATTGGAAGTGATCAGTGCAACACTCGCTATTTCATGTCGCATGCCTTTCGGATAGCGGTGTACTCTCCGAGCTCGCGGAAGAGACTTCGCAAGCGGCCGATCATGCCGCATTTCCAATTCGACAGGGTCGCCGCCTACGAGTTGAAGCTGAAACCGAGGATCCACCTTCCCGAGGTCATGGAGACTGCCTGCTATTTGTAGGTCCTCAACAAATTCATTTGGTAAACCGAGCCGCTTCGCCATATCTGCAGCTCGCCTACCTACTCCTTCAAGATGATCACTCAATTGAACACCCGATCCGGTAAATGACCCGGCCCAATCCGAGCCATCCAAGTCGGCTGCATTAATTAACGGCCTTCTTGATTTCTTGTGTTTTTCAGAGATTGTGTAGTAGCCGGATGTCGAGTCATATTGGTTCGCGTCTACCGAGGCGACTTCGAATTCCAAGCCCAGTCTTTCCAAAGCCTGACTCAGCCACAGGGGGTCTCTTGAAGGGTCTCGACCTTGAATCCAAGCTTCAATTCGTTCAGTGACAGTCGTATCCGATTCTGTTTCTTCGTGCGTCAATGGAGGATCGGATATGTAGGGAAGACGCGCGTCAAGCCTCAAGGTGGCCCGGTGATTGCATGCCATCTGAGCTTCGTCCCCAAGATCCTCGATCTGTGCATCAGATAGCGGTCCCCAGTTGCCAGCTATTAGCCCACCCCTTGTCGGGTCAACAACTATGACATCGCCAGGTCGAATCTCCTTGGTGCTCTCAGGAGAGTCAACTCCGTCTCCGAGGCCAAGCCACCTCACCCAATTGGTCGCCTCGAACTGCGCCTTTGAGTCATCTCTCCTGAGATTCTTGGAATCAGCATGAAACGGTAGGTCGCTCATGTCTGCGGCTTCATCATCATCACTGAGCCAGTGTTGCACCGATTCGATTGAGACCTGAATGAACTCAGCCTGTCGAGGCGGCACCAATCGCAGAGCTTCTTCGGATCGGTCCCATCGCCACACCACAGAGACTTCGGGCACCCGGTACCGGTCCATTCCATGCAAGTGCCAATCAATCGCCGGTTGCACCAATGGCTGCGGATTGGTTTGAACCCAAGCTTCCATATGGGACGTAAGCAACAAAGGGGCTTGGGGTTTCGGAGCCAATGCGTCATCCGGAAATTCTTCTAAGCAAGTAGGCCCGACTTCAATGTAGCCTTCTTCCGACCTGCGATTCAGCTCAATCCAGGTTTTCTTGGTCGCTTCGCCATAGATCGGATCGGGCGTCTTCGAGTTGGTCTCAGATTTCACACCCAATATCCACGCTTCGGCGGGTCTGCCAGTTCGAAGCGAGTAGGTTCCTCTTCGATCAAGCCGACCAAATCGTTGACGCAGGCTATCAATGGGCGCGCATTCGGTAATCATGGAATCAAAACTGAAGTCGGCCCCAACTTCGATAGACTGTGTGGAGACAAGGACCTGAAACTCACTGCTCTGCATAGAGACATCTGGATTGAAAGATTCTCCAATTCCTTGGAGCACAGTAGCCTTGTCCAGCGGACGCATTCTCCCGGTCAGAAGGTTTGCCTTGATCCCTGCGTCGAGTAAGACGCGGAACGTCTCTTGAGCTGTCCGAACCCGATTTACTATCACTCCTGTAGTATGAACGTCCAGCCCATCGTTACTTCGGCTCCTTAAGATTGATTTGATGATCTTGAGAACCTCGCGAGGTATTGAGTTTCTTCTTGCGATGCTCTTGGCTTGTGCCCTCTTTGGTGCGAATACGCGACGACGCAGTTCTTCGCATTGATCTAAGTCCAATTCCTTGTTCAGACTGAATCTCTCCGCTCTCTCGTTCGAGGGGGTTGCGGACATTTCAATCACATGAAACCGCCTGGACAGTCGACTAAATTTGCGGTCGGCAATATGGTGCAAGGTCTCTGCAAAAGGACGGCTCAAATGTACTTCGTCTAATATGACAAGACAATCATTACCGGCAAGTGCGGCATGAATTGGCAGCATGCGATCATTGACACCGTATCCGCGAAACAGTAGACGTGACCCAAATTGGTCTACAGTCGAAACGAGAACCCACGGCTGTTCAGGTCGATGCGTCCACTCTGATTGCATGGGGACTCCGCCTCTTAGCGCTGAAACGCCCAGCGGTTCTCCTTCGCTTAACTCATTAAGACGATGTCTGACAGTATGCAGAATCCCAGTTTCAGCCGATCTGATTCGATCTCGTATGCGCTTTGCCCTCTCGTGCACCTGATCCACAACTATCCTCCGATCAATGACGAAGACGATTCTTCTTGGAGCAATGTTGGGTTGGGCGGCAAGACAGAACACAGCGGTATCCACGACCGCAGTTTTCCCGGTCCCAGTGGGTAGGTCTATTACCTCTGGCCAAGTGCCGTTTTCCATGACTAGTCTTGTCAACCGAACTTGCCATGGAAACGGGTCTACACCGTGAACGTGTCTGAAGAAGTCGGCAAATTGTTCTGCCTTTAACTGAATATCCGGTGTAGGAGCTAGAGCAGTCAAGGCCGTCCTCTCTCGGCTGTCTCTTTCTCTTCCTGTCGGGTGGGCCGCATGAGTCCGAGGCCCATAAATCGCGCCGCACCAATCATCAATGGTCCTCTGACGGGGTTATCGAACTCTATTGCCGCATGAACGAGCTGCCGTCTGATTGCGGTGCCACTTTTCGATTTCTGATGAAAGGCTGGAAAGATGCTGGCAGGTTGAGTGCCCACCATGAGCTGTCCAAGGGTAACCTCTACAGAAGCAGGTTGAGGAAGGCCGACGTGGGCGCAGGCGGAAACAATTGAAGTTTCTACTTTCTTCCAAGCACGAGCGAGCGACTTGTGACTCGCCCCGCCACGAAGTCGATCAGGGTGCTTTGGCAATGCAATCGGGGTCGCGGAGACCCATCTTCGAGAAGACCGATACCAGATGTTTGGGCGTAGAGAGATTACGCCGGATTCTGCTTGGCACCTCACGAGGCGTAACACTCCGTGACGACCGAGCGTTAGCTTCAATTGTCCTTTCTCTCTGTGCTCCCAGTTGCCGATTGCCCTAAAAAGTACGCTTTTGTCGTTGTCGTCAACCGTGTCTGGAATCGAAATAGCAACTCCCAGCAGACGACCATCGGAATGTGGGAATCCTGTATAGGGGATAGGCAGAAACGCTAAGTGCGGTGTCAGGCTCGGCCGACCATCCGGTCTGTGTCCACTAATCGATTCAGGAACGGGATCTGGGCACTTGCCCATAACGGCCGACCTCATGGCGGATGCCACTTCCACGGTCCTAGTGCTTCTCAGATAACGAGAAGAGGGCAGAAACTCGAACACTAGCCATGATCCATGTGTGTTTGGTGTGATCGCCGTATGTTCCGTGTGCCCCATTTCGGACACTGTGGCTGATCCACTGGTGGCGAAGGGAAGCGAGCGAGGCCTGAATCCCTGATGATAGGAGAATTGGCGTTCCAATTCCGCTAACTGGCCCGTGCGCACCGTGCGAACTGGCCCAAATTCCACGGGTCTTTCACCGCATGAATGCAACGGCTCCGACAACCCTTGGACCACTCTACAGGACACCAAAGATGATGAGTGGCCCAATCGAACGACGCGCGAGAGTAATTGGTCGATCATCTCTTCCATCTCCTCTGGAGCGGTCGATTCCCATAGAAAGACCACTTGAGGGTGCTCCGGTGTCACCGAAGGAAAGTACCGTCCTTGTTTTCCTCTTTTTTCTGGGAAGAGCCGGGCAGCCGTGTCGGGATTGGTGGTCCCGGCATTTGTGACTTGGGGTTCAACTTCGCGCGCTCTTTCTAGCTTCGTTTTCAATCTCTCCAACGATTTAGTGACTTCCCCATCCGAATCTCGCAATTCATGCTGAATTTGAGATTGAAGGTTCGAGATCTTCTGGTACTTGTTGTTCCGCCAACTTGTTGAAACGATTGTTGTGTCGTTGACGGGTACAAAATGGGTAGCTACGGAGCGAGGAATTGCCTGTGAAGCGAAGATGCTTGGGCTCGGCTGTGCTTCGAGCCATTCCAGAGCGGCACGTTCGGAAGGGCAAGGACTGTCCGAGTCCGCCCAAGCAGACACAAGCGTGGAGAACAGCCTCGCTGGATGGGGCGGCCACTCCGTGGCGCGGCGGTCATTGTGGCGAGTTGCTACATATCGACCAGTAAGTAGATTCACTTCGATCCCGAAGCTCATTGAGGATGGCATCCTTGGCTAGCCCTCGGATTCGGACAGAGAAACCTTTCTGCTTCGACGGATCAGCTCCAGCAGTTTTGGTGCCGGTAAGAGTCGAATCTCGCGAGACTCCCATCTCAACCCTGCTTGGTCTGCATGTTCTGAAGCTTGTCGAAGAATCTCGGCACTTTGGGCACGGCCCACTTCGAGAACCTCAGATTCCGCACCATCGCGAGTGACAAGTTCAAGCATTGGCTGATGCGAGGGCACCAGCAGACAGCGAGAGCGCAGGTCGAAGTCCAATTCAATTTGATAGGCGATGGCGGCCACTCCCAGTGCGGCTACCGCTGTACGGGCTGCTTGCTGTGCATCCTTGCTGTATCCTTTGAATCGGAGCCTCCTGAGTGCGGCGAACGATATTACGGTAGTTTGAAGAGCGCTCGATATCGTGACCCCTCCAGCCTGCGAATCAATTGAAGGGGCAATGTTCCCGTGATTGATTTTTGATGGCTGCCCAGCTTCACCGCTATCACTGCCTCGACTCGCGTACTTCGGGACCCCTTTGTTGTCGACTTCCGCTTGTGTGGAGTCAAGGGTCCAGACTTCAGAAGGGTCTGCGCTATTAAAGGCTCGGTCTTGGGTGGCTACTTTTTCAATTTGCAGAGGGTCGAGTCGGCTGCCCACCTTCATGCCAGGCTGAGCGTCAAAGCCAACGATTTCGGATACATAGGCTCTCTGGAATTTTGATCCCAAACCACCCTTTGGTCCTGTTGAGTCCCACATTCCGAAAAGAAGGCCGGAAGGAGCGTATCGAAACAGGTCGGTAGCGTTTCTCGGTGTGGCATCGGTGATCGCTTGACCAATGTCAGAGAATCGAAACAACGTTCCATCGAGAAGGCTGTCGCGAAAGATAGCATCCGCAATGCGGTGTGGAGCTTCAAGGACCGTTAACTTTTCGTAGTCGGTCAAGCTACTATCAGAAAAATCCACGTAGGGAACCGGAAATAGTAGCTCACCATTTTCCCAGCCTTCGAGCAGAGCCATTTCAGCCCGATTTGCTTGCGAGGCCACGGAGTCAAGCAAAACCGTGATTGTGGTGCTCTCTGCCTCTCCGACTTGTCGTTTTTCCACGACATATTTGTGTTCGGACTGACCATCTACTGAATAGGTTGGGGGGAAAACCTTGTCGCCGGACCCCCCGGCAGGATGAAGTTTGAGACGCGAACGGAGGGCGACGGCTTGTCCCGCGACCGCGTCCGCAAGGCCCTGATAGGTCAGTTGACTCATGTTTTGTTCCTTCTTGATTTCTCACGTGCTGTGGACACTGCAATTGAGAGCGTCGGTGCCGCTCGGTTAGTCGGAAAGCGATGACCGGGAGGAGGCGGGATAGAATGAATTTTCCATGCGCCGTTCTCTAGGGAGCATAGCGACCTCCGTTGCCATACACTTTGGGAGAGCGATTATCGGCGCAATCTGTCCCAAAAGGTGAGACTCACCGTCAAACTGCGTGATGACACGCTCTTCTTGTCGCCCAATCAAAGGATGCCTGCGTTCAGATTCCCTCATTTTGTTGGGAAGGTGTTCACGAACATGATCAATTATCTCGTTCTTGCGTACATCGTTGTGCCATTGTTGAGTGATTGTTCTCCCGATGCCTTGAAGCCCTGTTTGTTGTTCGGACATCACCTTGAGACTGTTGTTCAGTGCCGCGAGCACTTCAGTGTATGAAGCGTTTTGGTCACGAGGCCAGAAGGCGCCTAGGGCGACCTTGTCCACACTCAAGCAAGAGCTCGAATGCTCACGCTCCACGCTCTTCCGCACCATCGAGACCCTTCGGGACCGGTTCGGTGCTCCTATAG
>CAZNYE010000408.1:0-4000 GCA_964577185.1 uncultured Pseudomonadales bacterium
GTTTAGAACGTCGTGAGACAGTTCGGTCCCTATCTGCCGTGGGCGTTTGAGATTTGAGAGGAGCTGCTCCTAGTACGAGAGGGCCGGAGTGGACGAACCTCTGGTGTTCCGGTTGTCACGCCAGTGGCACCGCCGGGTAGCTATGTTCGGACGGGATAACCGCTGAAAGCATCTAAGCGGGAAGCCCCCCTCAAGATGAGATCTCACCGAATCTTCGGATTCATGAAGGGCCCTTGTAGACTACAAGGTTGATAGGCGGGATGTGTAAGCGCTGCGAGGCGCTCAGCTAACCCGTACTAATTGCCCGTTAGGCTTGGCCATATAACTCGACGCATCACCTTTCTTGCCTTTCACGATTTTTTGCCTGACGACAATAGCGAGTTGGCACCACCTGATCCCATTCCGAACTCAGAAGTGAAACGGCTCAGCGCCGATGGTAGTGTGGGGAGTCCCCATGTGAGAGTAGGACATCGTCAGGCGTTTCTTTTTTGAGCCCGGCTCCTGCCCCCCTAGGGAGTCGGGCTTTTTTTCTCTTAGTAGATTGGAGGTCACTTGCCGCCAAGTGGTCGATTCGTGGTACGTTGCGCGGCGGCGGTAGCGGGCGATTGGCACTGGCCGGCTCCGACTGTACCAAGAACGATGAGGGCAATTGAATGATGCGCGTAACTACTCGCCCCCCTTGACACTATTTGAGCAAAGTTGGATCGCTTTTCAGCCGTGCGAGTCGATGACGTTCGTATATGCGCTCTCGCGGTGTATTGCGATGGGGGCGAAAATCAAGTCGATGTGCCTCGTCAGGCCACTCGCGCATTCGCACATCAATGTCTCCGCGCTCGAACCAAATCGACCAAAGAATATACGATCCCTTGGACAAGGCTCCGGGTGTTGCGGCATCAAGCGCATCGAGCCAAAGGGGTTTTGGTAGGTCGTTGAGTGTGAAGGTAATATCTTCGTATCGAGCATAATCCATTACGTGCCATAGATAGACATGCGCGTTGCGCAACACGGTCCAGGGAGGGCCGTTCCACCAAACATAATTGGCGATTCGCCAACGTTCGTTCGTTTTAGGCAGTGGGGCGCAAACACAAGGAATAGGGGTTCCATGCCAAGAGTTCAGCTCCGGGCGGGGTTCATAACCAAGGTCTTCACCCAACACGTTTCAGCGCCCTCGTTCGCGGCCCACCATATGTTGGGCAAAGTTTGCAAGCAAGGCACGTTGGCGAGGTTCTAGTTGTTTATATGTATCGATGGGTGGTGCGCTCAATGACCGGGCAACTTCGAGAAGCGTGCGGGGGATGGGGTTGCATAGTGTGTCGCGGCATAGTTGAGGCCATGTGTCCAAACACGCGGCCAAATCTAGATAGTCGCGGAGTGCGCCACGCGAGCACATCGCCTGTGCTTTGCTTGCGATCAAATCGGCGGGATGCGCAACCAACACACCATTTTTAGCTGCGATTGGAGAATGTGTTGGTTGCGGTAGAAAAGAACCACATTCCATGAACGTGAGTCGTATATCACGAACCCGCCCTTTGATCACTCCATCGACCATCCCATCCCCTCCGTTCACTTGTGCATCCGACAAGCCCGGCAAACCCTTGACAAACGATGGGTCCACGACAGGGAGGGGTGTGGCAAAGTCAAAATCGGTGGATTGACGATGATTCAGGTACATGGCAAGCGCGGTGCCTCCGTACAAACGAAGGCCTCCCGGCAAGGGTGTGAGCGAGCGCCAGAACTCCCGCATTTCTTGATCCATAAACCCATCGTGCACGGGGCGATACGGGTCGTCGTTATTCACTGTGGACATGCTGTTAGTATAGTGTTGTACAAACCCTGCCGCTTGTTGACAACCGAAAGGCAACACCACAATTCGGATGGCGGTGGGCGCGCGGTGGTCAGACATGCTCAGGCAATTCCTGACTGAGTCGGTCCTGCTCTCATCGGCCGGTGCCCTTGCCGGGCTTCTCGTCGGAGCAGTTGTGGGCAACCTTGTGATTGAATTCTCCGGTGGCGGTCCGCTGTTCACGCCGATGCCGGTCGCGCTCGCCGTTGGAAGCGCGCTGGTGGTCGGCCTGGTGTTCGGCTACGCCCCGGCCCGCCGGGCGGCGCGCACGGACCCCGCGCGGGCGCTGGCTTGGGAGTAGCGTGAGAAGTTCTACCCACTGAGACGAGTTGCTGCCCTAAAGCCTCCGACTCAACCATCGTTGACTGCCATGCTGAAACATCCGCAACTATTTCGTGGATTTTTTGACAAAATATCCGAAACTTTCGTGGATTATAGCGATGCTGCCGCGAACACTTGATCCTAAGTGCTCTTAGAACTCCTCAAGAAGTCGGCCGTGGCCGACAACTTGATCCCCTATCCCGCAGGCGCGCAAGGCGTGCCATAGGTTGGCGACGTTCACAGGGATGAGGGGCTTTTGCAATTGGTGTTCTAGAGTAGGGAACAGATCGAGAGTGGAGAGGTTGGTTCCGAATTGCACTATGGCATCCACATCGTCACCGTCCACCTCGCGCACGGCCTGTAGAACATCTGAGATGGGTGTCTGGGCGATGGCGGTTGCGGTTGGACGATTCATGCCCTTTACCTTCTTCACCTCAAAGCCCACCTCATCGAAATACCGCCTCACGTTGACTTCTCCGATGGGTGGATGGGGTGAGACCACCGACAGGGTCTTGGCACCGAAGCACTCTAGGGCACGGCTCGCCGCCTCATTGCCCACCGTGAGGCCCACCTCGCCTATGTGTTCGCGGATGCTTTGTTCGAACATCTGACTTCCTTCAACCCCCCCCCAATAGGTCTCGGACGACATTCCCAGCATGATATGGGTGACATCGGCGGACAGCGCGTTTCGCAGCGCGAGGGGGATTTCTCCACGCATGATATCCAGGAATCGTTCAAACACGGTGTCGACGTGTTCGCCGCTCGATTCCACCTCACCGGCCCAGTCGCTGAGCTCAATCCAAAACCTGGAGGCGTGCCAGGTGACGCCTTCGAAGTGGAACTTTTGCAGATCGTATTCCACCCCCGTGTTGGTCGATGGAATAACCACGCCAATGCGGGCGCGTTTGGCTACTTGATAATTGTTCATTTTGCGAGGGGGGCTCGATGAAAGGTTTCTTACGGACGGGATTGGCCCCGTAGTACGGAGCGAAGGTAGTCTGGTGCGACAAGGTGGCAATAGTAATTGCCTTGAAAGCGTTCTGGAAGCGGGATCCACCAGGCGTGTGGGACATAGAGCGCACGCGAATGCAGGCGCAGCGCACCTTCTTCATCCGTTCTTGCTGCCTGAAACGGCCAAAGATCAAGCCACCTGGGGCCCATGAATGTGGTCTGCTCCGCCTCGACGAAGATGCGAGCCGGATCAAGGTTCATCTCGTTACTCGGAATCTCCGCCAACAGCTTGGTCAAGAGCCAGCGGTGCACTTCGGCGCAGTCGCGGTCTCCCCGCGCGACCGGTGCCTCGGCAATTCCCTTGTGCGCACTGTTAATTCGTTCGGCAGTGCGCATCTTGCAGGAAACCGTGCGCATCAAGTCGGCATCTTCCGGCGCGGGATTGCTGAAGTGCTGCTGTACCACAAAGGGAGTGTCCGTGGCCTTGGATTCCACGAACCCTTCATAGTCGTCGTGAATATCCACCCGTGCTATCAGCGTTGTGGCTGCGATCACCTGCTGGGCTTGGGCGCAAATGGGCGCGCTGGATTCTGTCATGGCATACGAGGGTAGCCAGCACCAGGCTAGGCACAGCGCCCTCGACGTTTTGGCGGTGATGCTCGCGAACAAGCCCATGCGGGTTAACAATTCTCGAACAGGCGCCCGAGATGGTCGTACTGGTCACCTATCCCGCAGCTTCTCAAGGCATGCCAGATGGTGGCCACATTGATGGGCAAGAGTGGCTTGCCCAGCCATTTTTCGATGACAGGAAAGATCGAGGCGGTGGAGAGGTTGGTTCCTACCTGAATAATGGCATCCACATCGTCAGCGTCCACTTGCCGAACC
>CAZNYE010000409.1:0-5370 GCA_964577185.1 uncultured Pseudomonadales bacterium
AGCATATCGTCATCGCCCATGCTGCCGGAGATGTCCACGGCGAGTAACAGATCTCGGCCAGCCGTCGGCAGCGGTCGAGGGTCTCCAATCCACTCCGGTCGTGCAATGCCGGTGATGAGCAACGCCCAGCATAGGAAGAGCACCAGCGGTGCCCGTCGGGCCTGTCCGGTGGATTGCGCTTCGGCTCGGTAGCGGTTGAGGGAAGGAACACGCATTGCCATCTGCGCCGGGTGTGACGCGGGAAGGAACTTCCAAACCAATAGAGGTATTGGGAGCAGGAGGAAGGAGTAGGGCCAAGCGAATTCGATCATGCCCGGGCCTCGGGTGGATTGAGTTCCCTCAAGGCACGCGCAAGACCTTCACCGAGTCTTTCGCACGCTGTCTGAAGATCCTGCTGCAGGTCCGTGGTCGATTCTCTATGCGAGTAGGGCCTGTAGCGAAACTCGCCAAGCAGAGAGGTTTCTATGCGCATCGGGGCATTGGGCTTGGAGAATCTATGCAGGAACTGCCCGAGTGCTCGCGCCCAGGCATCGGAAGAGAGTGCTGCCACCTCGCGCGCCCCGTAGGCATGAATCAGCAGACGCTTGAGCAGGGCATTCACGCGATCCAGGTAAGGCATGGGTGTGAGCGTGCCTGATTGGAGTGATTGGTTCAGTACTCCAAGTTCGGTCAATGCTTCGCGAAGCGGACGTCTGCGGACGATGCCGCGCCTTACTTTGTATGTGAACCAGAAGCCGAGGGCAATGCCCAGGGTCGCAAGCAGCCACCAACCAGGCGCCGGCGGCCACCAGCCCGGAACCTCGGGTAGGTGTAGGTCACGAAGCTGAGACAAGACTTCAGGCGGCATGCGCAACACCGTCCAAGAGCGAGCTCTGATTTGGAAGTTCAAGCAGGCGGCACCCCGCCGACTGACACAACCGTCGAAGTTTGATCAGGCGCTCTTCAAATTGTTCTTTGAAGCGCTCTCTCATGACACGTTCGGTGGTGTCAAAGATCAGGCGCTCTCCACTAGAGGAAAGCGGGTAACGGCCGGCAGGTGGACTGGACTCGAATTCATCGTAGATGAATATGAGCCGTACCTCGTTGCTATGCGCGAGGCGCGCGAGCGACGGCTTCAGTAATTCTATGGGTTCGCTGAAATCGGACAGGATATGCACGCCGTGGCCGGTGGGGGCGAGGCGGCGGGCGTCATGAAGTGTGCCGGCGAGCGATGGTGGCTCTCCTTCAATATCCGCACTCAGAAACTCGTTGGCCGCGTGAACAGCACGCAGGAGCCTCAGTGTGGCGCCAAGCCGACGCTTCGGCCGGATGAGGACGTGACCTTGCTCGCCGAGAACGATGCCTCCGACGCGGTCACCTCGACGAAGGTACTGCCACGCAAGCAGGGCGGCGGTCTCTGCCGCGGTGACGGACTTCAGACGTATGCCAGTGCCGAAGAACATGCTGCGCGTCTGATCGACCACAATGAGTTCCGGTCGCTCCCGCTCTTCCTGGAAGATTTTGGTGTGAGGATGTATGCGTCTCGCCGTCACCTTCCAATCAATCGAGCGCACATCGTCGCCTGGTTGATAGGCACGCACTTCCGTAAACTCTATTCCGCGACCGCGAAATCTTGAAAGTCTGGCACCGCTCGCGCCGAGTCGCGTGTCAAAGGCCTCCCGGTCTGCCGCCAGGGTCGCGAGGCGCAACCGCAAGAGATCTTCGAGTTCGACGCGTGCGCCTCTGATGGATGCTGGGTTCATGGATTGTTTATTCGCTGCTATCGGAAGGTTGGCTGCGCCGTGTGGAAATTGAGGCAAGAATTCAAATTGTCACCGAGAGGCAATAGTACTATTGTAGTATCATGCTCATATGCCGCCAAAGCTTCGCGAACTTGTTGAGGATCTTGAAAGTGCCGGGTTTCGGAATCGTGGAGGAAAAGGAAGTCATCGGAATTTCAGGCATCCAAGGGGTGTGATGGTTACCTTGAGCGGTGCTCTGGGGGAGGATGTACGACATTATCAAGAGAAGGCGGTCAAACTTGCCATTCAGAAGGTAGCAGCCCAAGAGGATTCAGAATGAAGGATTCGGATAGGTATCTGAAATTCGTTGAGTGGTCGCAGGAAGATGGGTGCTACGTGGGGCGCTGTCCTGAAATCATGCTTGGTGGTGTGCATGGTCAGGACGAACAGCAGGTGTATGTTGAGCTTTGCGAGGTGGTTGAAGAATGGATCGCCACAATCAAGGAAGACGGAGACGAACTGCCAGCTGGATTGGCTGGAAAGAACTTTTCTGGGAGGTTTAACCTCCGATTGGCGGAGTCTTTGCATAGGCGTTTGGTGGTGGAATCGGCAATTGCTGGCAAGAGCCTCAATTCGTTATGCGCTGAAATCTTGGAGAACGCCGTATCCCAGGGATATCAACATTAGACAGAGCGATGCAGCCAAGGCCACACAATGTCCCAGAGTCAGTGCAACAGCAACGGTAATGGTATGCAATTGTGCGGCCCTGGCTGCGTTGCTCTGTTTAGTTCACCGGTACCAATTCAAGCAGTCGTTCGATAACCGCTTGTGAAGTGGTGCCCAGGGCCTCCGCCTCATAGCTCAATACGATTCGATGCCTCAGGGCATCCTTGGCCACGGCGCGCACGTCATCCGGCGTCACGTAGGCCGTGCCCTTGAGCCATGCGAGGGCGCGGCTGCACTGGTCGAGCGCGATACTGCCCCGAGGGCTGGCGCCATATTCAATCATTCCCGAGAGTGCTTGATCGTAGTCTCCGGGGCTGCGCGTTGCGCTCACAAGTGCCACCATGTAGTCGCGCACCGAGGGGGCAACGTGCAGCGCACCAAGTTCATTGCGCGCCTTGAGTATTTCTTCAGGGGAGAGGCGCACTTCGGGCATGGGATCCTCGGATGAAACGTTTTCCTGTCTTACCAGTTCCAATATCTCGGCCTCTACCGAAGCATCCGGATAGCCGACTTCGACATGCATCAGGAAGCGATCAAGCTGCGCTTCCGGCAGCGGGTAGGTGCCCTCCTGTTCAATGGGATTCTGTGTCGCCATGACAAGAAAGAGCGGTGGCAGGGGATAGGAAGTGCGACCGATGGTGACTTGGTGTTCGGCCATGGCCTCGAGGAGCGCTGATTGCACCTTGGCAGGTGCGCGGTTGACCTCGTCGGCGAGCAGTATGTTGTGAAATATGGGACCTTCCTGAAAGTGGAAGGTTCCGCTCTGTGGACGATAGATTTCGGTGCCGGTGATATCGCCCGGCAGCAAATCCGGGGTGAACTGAACGCGATGGAATGAGGCGTCAACCGCCTTGGCGAGTTCACGTATCGCGCGAGTCTTGGCGAGTCCGGGGGCACCCTCGACGATCAGGTGACCACCGGTCAGGAGCGCAATAAGTAAGCGGTCGACGAGATGCTCTTGGCCAAGCACTCGTCTCTCAAGCCACTCTCTCACCTGCATGAGGCGGAGCGAAAGATCGGAGGCGCTCTCCCGTCGTTCCGGGCTTCCTACTGCTTCAAGCGTCAT
Source organism: uncultured Pseudomonadales bacterium (assembly GCA_964577185.1). Taxonomy (GTDB): domain Bacteria; phylum Pseudomonadota; class Gammaproteobacteria; order Pseudomonadales; family Azotimanducaceae; genus Azotimanducus. Next base: position 3,514 of record CAZNYE010000409.1, read on the forward strand.
CTGAGTGTCCGGGCAAGCCTGTCCATCGTGAAATTGGCGCATTAGTCTAACCGAGGCACGAGCCCTTCTCATACAATATTGTCATGTACCCCCCCATGTACGAATTGCTACGCGAGATGCTGTTCGGCCTCCCGCCGGAAGCATCCCATAGCGTGGCGCTTGCCGGACTTTCAAAGCTGGCACGACTCAAGCTTTCCCAATCGTTTTTCGGACCGCCTCCGAGCCTGGAGGTGAAATTGCTCGGGCTCAAGTTTCGCAATCCGGTTGGGCTTGCGGCGGGGCTCGACAAGGACGGTATTGCCATCGAAGGCTTGGCTGCGTCCGGATTCGGGTTCATAGAACTCGGAACAGTGACTCCCAAACCACAAAGAGGCTCGAACCAGCCAAGACTCTTTCGCTTGAGGGAGGACCGGGCGCTCATCAATCGCATGGGATTCAATAACCTGGGGGTCGAGCATCTTGTACGGAGAATTGAAGCGGTTCGGTCGCGGATTCCTGACACCTGTCCGGTCGGGGTGAATATAGGGATGAATCGTGACACACCGGCAAGTCGGGCCATTGAGGACTACGTTGAATGTGCGACCAAGGTCGCCGGGGTCGCGGACTACATTACAGTCAACGTTTCGTCTCCGAACACCCCTGGACTTCGCGACCTTCAGAGAGTCGAAGCCCTGGCACCCTTGCTGCACTCGGTGTGCGAATGTATTGAGCGGGCGCCCAAGCGTCCGCCACTGCTTGTCAAGGTTTCGCCCGACCTCGCCGAAGAAGATCTCATCGCACTTGCCGAGTTGCTCAAGGAATCGGGGGCCGATGCGGCCATCGCAACAAACACCACCATCTCGCGCCCGAAGCGCCTCGTGTCTCGGCACAGGGTGGAGCAAGGCGGATTAAGCGGCGAGCCGCTCTTCGAGCGGGCACTTCGAACCGTCGAACAGCTTGCGAGGCATCTTGAGGGTCTGCCAATAATCGCCTGTGGCGGTGTGCATGATGCCGAGTCCGCACGCCAAATGATGCGGGCGGGGGCGAGCCTGATTCAGATCTACACCGGGTTCATCTACGAAGGGCCGGGACTTATTCGAAGCATCACGAAAGAACTCATGTAACTACTCGCCCCCCTCCCTTGACACTATAGGACACCGCCCGATTGTGGACACAGAGATTGGGTGTGCAGATCATCAGAGGTGACATAGCGACTAGTTCCTATAATGTCAAGGGAGGGGGGCGAGTAGTTACGAACTCACTGCTCTTTCCAATTGATCGCTTGACCTCTCGCGACGGCGCTGACCACCAAGCGTTCAATCAGGTCACCGAACTCAATGCCGATTGCGCGTGCCCCGTCTGGGTACAGGCTCGTGGGTGTCATGCCGGGCAAATTGTTGAGTTCCAGCACAATAGTCTCACCCGAGGCCGTGCGAATGAAATCTGTGCGCGAAAGGTCCCGGCAACCGAGCAATCTGTGCAGCTTTAGGGCGTGCGTACGAATTTCCTTCGCAGCCTCTTCAGGAATGGGCGCGGGCATGATGTGTTCGCTTTCACCCGCGGTGTACCTGTGGTGAAAATCATACCAGGTGTTCTCCGGCGTTCGAATCTCGATCACTGGAAAGGCGACCGAGTCTTCACCGTGAAGATCAAGCACTCCGACCGTAAGCTCGGCGCCTTCAACAAAGGACTCTACCAGTACTCGCTCGTGAACACCTAGAGCTTCGCCGAGCCGCTCCCGCAGCTCTTCTTGTCTGGCACTGCGCAGAAACTCAACGCCGAGAGCCGATCCTTGGTCATCAGGTTTGATCACCAGAGACTCTCCGAGTGAACGCGAAGCTTCCTGACTGACTGCCCGCAAGTTGTCTCCCCGAGTGA
>CAZNYE010000410.1:0-4541 GCA_964577185.1 uncultured Pseudomonadales bacterium
CAAGGAAAACGTCGTGGCGCCGAAAGGCGGCACGAAGGTGGGCAGCGTCGATGTAAGGGATGTCGATGGCGGCAAGACCTATGGAATCTCCATCAATGACTCGAATCGATTCGAACTACGGGATTTAGATCCGAACAAACCCGACCCATACAAGAAGGACCTCTACATCAAGGAGGGAGTGTCGTTCGATTTCGAAACCGGGGACAAAGCGCCGGTCACCGTAGGGCTCCCCGGGCTGGGCCTGTCGGATTCGGAGGTGTTGAAGATCGTCAATGTCACCGACGTTCCGCCCGTGATCACGTCACCCGCGACGGTGGGCGCACTGAAGGAGGGGGTGTCGGTTTCCAAGGGCGCCAGTGTGTACCTTGCCGAGGGGAAGGGGGACGGCGCGGCAATCGAGTGGAGCATTCGTGGCGGTGATTCAGGACTCTTCGAGATTGGAGCAGGCAGTGGCGTCGTGTCGCCAAGGGGCGACCTCAAGCCCGACCACGAGCAAAAGGGCTCGTACAAGTTCACGCTTGTGGCGACAACTGAATCCGAGTCAGGGAAGGACCTTGTTGCTACAAGAGAAATCACCATTCCCGTCACAGACATCTGTGATGAGGCGCCGAACGTGGATGCCATGGGCAAGGTGAACCTCACCCTGCCTGAGAACGCCACCGAGTCCCAACGCAAGTTCACGCTCCCGCTGGCGGTGCCCGACATGCCCGGCTGCAAGATCGACTACGAACTGACCGGCGCGGACGCGAAGAAATTCGATTTGAAGGCCGGAAGCAGCGCCCTCACTCTGACCCTGAAGGAGAAGCCCGACCACGAAACGCAGGAGACCTACGATATCGGCGTCAGGGCAACCACGGGAACGGGTGTCAACGCGAAGTCATCCACCGCCGACTTGACCTTGACGGTGCGGGATTTGAACGATGAGAAGCCGAGCCTCCTCGTGCCCCTGTACATCTTCTGCCCCACCACCGACGCCAACAAGAAAACGATCAAGGTGACGACCGCCCTGGGCAAGCCCGATGTCGAGGGCGACACCATCGCCTGGAGCCTTGAGGGCGATGATGCGAAGTACTTTTCGATCAATGCGAAGGGTGAGGTGTTTCTGCTGAGGGATGTGCCGGGACGGGGTCCGCAGTACAGTCTTTCGGTGACAGTGGTCGCGGAAGTGGGGGACAAGCGCTCCGAGGCCAAGCTGAGCGTGGCGTGCTTCCTGCCGCCCCTCGCGCGGTCGCAGCAGGACGACCAAGGATCCGAGGACAGCCAGGACGCGGACGCTTCGGAAGACGACGACTCCGGAGACAACGACGATGGCGACTCCGACGCGAACGATCCCTCGGCCTGGTTCGTCCTTGACGACGGATACTTCTAGTGTCCTAGTTTGGGTACACTTCCAGCCATGCGAAATTTTCGAGGAGTGATGCACATGAGGGGCTCTAGGCCGGAACCCCGCGCCAACCCAATCAAGGCCTGGAGCACTCAGGGCACCGGGATTCTTTGGCCTGCATTGCTCGTCGCCCTGTTCGCGGGCACCACAACCTTGGCGCAAACGCCAGCCGGGGGCGTGTTCAGCCAAGTGCCCACGCCACCGATAGTGCCGGAAGTCTCCCTGGTCGAGCCCGGCACGCTGCGCCACCGTCTAGTGGATGTCGATGTGGCGGGGATTGACGGCGCGCGCCGGGGAAAGGGGACGCTCAGGCTGAACCTCTTCGAGGACATGGTGGCGGACATCGAAATCGAGCGGGTGCGCCCCACCCGCTCCGGCTACTTTCTGGCCGGACATCCGGCAGGGGGCGAATTCGGCGAGGCGCGGCTGCTGGTGAACGGTCCCGTGGTGGTGGGCACGGTCGTGACGGAGGAGGGGCACTTCACCATCCGCTGGACTGGTTCCGGAGGGCACATCGTGCGCGAACTGGACCCCGCCACCGCCGGTTTGCAGTGCGCCCTGGATGAACTGGCGCCGCCCGGCGATGCCTCCGATATCGTGGAGCCTGCGCAGAGCCCCGTTCAGGACGTTCAACCGAGCTCGGAGATCGAGGACGAGCCAACCGAATCGGGCTCGGAGGTGCGTCTGCTGATGTTCTACACCCCGCAGCGACAGCGCAGGGAGGGCGGGCCGACGGGAATGCAGGCGGTTGTGGACCTCTTCGTCGAGACGGCCAACCACGCTTTTGACATCAGTGGAATTGGGACCAGGTTGGTGTTGGCGGAAGCGCTCCTCGTGAACTACACGTCGGGCGGAATACTGGTAGACATTGAACGATTAACGAAAAGATCTGACGGATATCTTGACGAAATACACGACCTTCGCAACCAGCATGCGGCAGACCTTGTGCACCTGTTGCACTATGAGCGATTCCCACGGTTTGGAGGAATAGCGAGTGGCCTCATGCGGAGCGAAAGTCTCTCGCATGCGGAATGGACGGCTTTTGGCATCACAATGGCCAAGGAATTGGCGTTCACGCACGAGATCGGACACAACCTCGGTGTCGCGCATGATCGTTCACTCTCCTCCTCGTTGAGCGGCCTGTACCCCTACGCCTACGGCTACGTGAACAAGCGCGCCTTCGAGGCGGGCGCGCCCGAGACAAGCGGGTGGCACACCGTGATGGCCTACCCGAACCGCTGCGACAGGGCGGGACTCGATTGCGAATGGCTGATCAGATTCTCGAATCCCGACCAGGACCACCTGGGAGACCCTCTAGGCGTGCCGGCGGACAGCGGCGAGGTCGGCAACGACGGCCCCGCGGACGCGCGCCTGACGATCAACAACGCGGCGCCCTGGGTCGCGTCGTTCCGGTCGGAATCCTGCACCGAGTTCAGGGTGTCCCCGTTCGTCGCGCCATTGGATGGTGGCGAGGTGGGCATCAAGGTTGAGACTGCACACGGCTGCCTGTGGGAAGCTGACGGCGAAGGCGATTTCTACGAAGTGGTCTCACCGCATCGAAGGCATGCCGGTCCGGGCGTGGTGCTCGTGCGCATCGATGCGAACGACAGCGGCGCCGAGCGTAGTGGAGAACTCAGCGTGGCGGGGCAGAGAATCACCTTCCGACAACTCGCGGAGGATGTGGGCATATGCGACCGATCTTATCATGTGATGGCGGAAATACTGGCTGAATCGGGCTTTGAGAATCTGAATGAATGCTTGAAGGTCGACGACACGCATCTGTCGAGGGTTCTGGCTATTACCCTGGCTTCCGCAGGCATTAAATCCCTCAAACCCGGAGATTTCCGCGGCATGTCGAACCTGGAAAGAGTTGATCTGTCCCGAAACGGGTTGACCGACTTGCCACCCGGACTCTTCGATGGTCTCAAGAACGTCCACACCTTGGTCTTGTCGGAAAATCGGTTGGAGCGGGTCGAGCAAGGGACGTTCCAAGAGATGCAACGCCTCGACCGTCTCGATTTAGGTGAAAACCATCTGTCGACCATAGAACTCGGGGCGTTTTCGGGCTTAGGGCAGCTAAGAGAACTCAAATTGGAAAGGAATCGCCTTTCGCGGCTCCCTATTGGTGTCTTTGAAGAATTGTCGCGTCTCACCACACTGTCTTTACGGACAAACCACATCTCGGGGATCGAGGCCGACACGCTTTCCGGGCTGGGCTCCTTAAGAAAACTGGACTTGGGCGAGAACAGGCTCACGACCCTGCCCGACGGCGCTTTCTCAGATCTTGCAAGCCTCGAATCGCTACTCCTTGGGCGCAACAAGATTGCCAGCCTTGCACGGGAGAGCTTCACAGGGCTTGGCAATCTGCAGGAGCTTGATTTGTTCTCGAATCATCTGAGCGTAATGCCGACCGATGTGTTTTCTAGTCTTTCCGAACTCGAATCATTGAATTTGGCACGCAATCGGCTTGATAGGGTATCAAGAGAGCTTTTCGGGAATTTGAGGCAATTGACCTCGCTAAATTTGTACGGCAATAGATTGGTTGAGATATCGGATGGTGCGTTTTCTTCACTTGGCAACCTGCGTGAACTGGATTTGGCTATAAATGGCAATCTCGACCGCCTTCCGAGAGGTGCTTTTCGGAATTTATCGAATCTGGAGATTCTAGGGATATGGAGTTGCGGATTCGAATCCTTCGACGAGAACATCTTTGAAGGGTTGCATGGCCTGAATAGTCTCTACCTAATAGGAAATCCACTGCGCTTCTTGCCTCCGCGCATTTTCGCCGACCTCCGCGCACTTGAGTCCCTATCCTTAACGTTGCTCCATCCGCACGAACTTCCCGATGGAATCCTCGCGGGGCTGTCACAACTTAAGCTCTTGTCGGCATACCAGGGGTTAGGGATCACTCCTAAACTAAAGGTTCCGGTATCGCTGACAGCGCTTGAGGCTGGCGGATTTCGTGCCGAGGCGCGAACCGGCGCACCGTTCGCCCTGGATGTTTCCTATGCGCTCAGGGATGCCGATGGGTCCCAAATACATGCGGGAAGCATCACCATTCCCGCCGGGGCCATTGAGAGCAACACGGTGGATGTGCGCTCGTTCGGTATCGATGCCGGGAAGGCCGTTTGGGCATCCATTGAAGCGCTACCGGCGC
>CAZNYE010000411.1:0-8349 GCA_964577185.1 uncultured Pseudomonadales bacterium
GTCCGTCCCTGAGCGAAAGCACCAAGTCGTCATCGCCCATGCCAAGTCGAAGACCACCCGTCCAATGGCGCGCGGCCCGCATGAACTCAACATCCTCGCGGCATAATTGGTTCCACTGCTCGGAAGTGGGCAACTTGATCCCGGTCACCTTCCTTATCCTTAACGGTGAAGCGCTAGTCTATCGCGTGCTACGGCAATCTACCCTGCGGCCGCTGTTCAGATAACCGCACGACACTGTGGACAGCCGTATTCGGATTCTTCGATAGCGTGACCTGAAACACCTGTTCGTTGCGGGCGAGATCGAAGATTGTCACGCTCGCTGGACAGGAGCCAACGGCCACCAGCGCATCGCTCAGCACACACAGTCCCCGAGCCGCGCCCACTGCAAGCGCGTCGCTGTCCTCATCAATCGCTCGCTCCGGTCGGCCCACGCACGATTCGCGAATCCGTAACGCTCGGTCTTCTCTCCCTTCTCCGCGACCTGTGTAGCGAAGTAGTCCAGATGAGTGTTCAGTAAAAAGCACACCATCCCGAAAAGGCCGTGCGTTGCGGCTCCCCCCCGGCAATTCCGCGGACATGCGGATCTCGCGACCTCCCCAATACAACATGCCTCCTGTGCGCGAGCCGCTCATATACATGCCATTTGCATCGCAGTGCACATGGCTGATGTCGAGCTTGCCGAGTAAGAGCGGGCCATCCTCGGCCTGTGGGTCGTACATCTTCCCCAGAAGGAGGTGTCCCCGCGCATCCACATGCAGCGCCCAGTCGAAGGCCTGTCGATCCAGGTCAAAGCCGAGAATCGAGTCAAACCCCGTGGAGGCAATGAATAGCCGTCGGCGATGGATGTGCATCTCGTGGCAATGCTTGAGATAGGCGTTCTGCCACGCTTCCAAGGGGCGAAAGTCGCGCGAGTACTTCTGTAGCGAGTCGCTGGTGGCCACGTAGATGGCATCCGCATCGCAAGCGACCCCACGCATTCCCAAGTCTTCATTCAGAACACGAAGATCTGATCGAGACTCCGCCCAGTCGAGTTTCTTTACGGCCGTGCGATTCGCGAGATCAATGACGAAAAGACCCCCATGGCTCTCGCCCAATGGTCTGCCCCGCACCTCGTAGGTGGCGAGCAGCTTGACCACGGGAGGTTTGCGCTAAAACCTGCGAGTGACCGTCAACCCCACAGACCGAGGTGCTACGTAGGAGCGAATGCGCTGGAATCGTGGGTCGTTGAAGTGGGCAGGGCTATCGTCATTCCCAAGCCAATTCATCGCGCGTTCGTCCCACACGTTGTACACCGACAGGACGAAATCCGTACCGCTCCACATCGAGAGCCCCGCACTGAAATTGGCCATGGTCCAAGACGGTTGTTGGCCTTCCGGATCCTCGTAAATGGCAGAGAGCAGGTCGTTGTACACCTCGGACTGGTAGCTGGTGTCGTACCGAAACCACAAATCTCCTAGGTTCATGAATTCCCAGAAGGTGTATTCAACCGCCAGCCAATACTTGAAGTCCGGCGATATGGGCATGACGGTTCCCTCCGTCACCACATCGCCGCCAATCAGGGTGTACTCCGACGTAAATTCCGGATCCGCGAAGAAGAGGCTGCCTTCGAGGGTAAAGCTCTCGGTAATTTGCGCCAACCAATTGATTTCCACACCCCTGGTCTCCGCAGTGTCACCATTGATGGTGCCGCGTAGCCACCATTTGTCCTCCACACCTCCCGCGTTGTCCATCTGGATATCGGTCCACTCCATCAAGAAGACGGACACATTCAGCTGCAGGCTATTGTCGAGCCACTCCGACTTGAGCCCGACCTCATAGTTGCCCAGCTTGTCGGCACCATAATTGCGGGGCACCAAGCCCGTGTTGGCGGCGCGCTGGCTATTGGATCCACCCAATCGAAAGCCTTCGCTGTAAAGCGCATAGACCATGCGGTCGTTGTCAAATTGATAGGAGGTGCTGAACTTCAGCGCAGTGTCGTTTTCCTTGCCCCCGGCGGAATACGCGCCATCACTATCATAGGCGCCAGAGGGCGGCAGGCCTTCGGGAAAATGAAACTGATCGTACTCGTCTCGGTCGTATTCAAACCATCTCGCGCCAACCTGTACGAGCCACTTTTCGGTGAGATCATAGGAAACCTCGCCAAACACCGCCATTTGCTTGACCGAACGCTCGAAGACGTTATAGAAACCTATGTCTGTTGGCGCAAGTGGATAGTCGATACTGTCGTAACTCGCGTAGTAGTTGTATGCGTAAGAGTTCGCCGTCTCCCAAGCGACGGTATTCATCAAGTCTGGATTCTGTGCACCGTACAGCCACTCGTCGTAGACATCCTCGTAAAAGGCGCCGATCATCCACTGAAACCGCCCGGCGCCGGTGGAGGTGAGTCGTACCTCCTGCGAAAAGCGCTCCTGTATCTGATCGTTGAAGGTGGTGCCAAAAGTGTATTCCGAGTTATAGAGTCCATAGCCCAAATAGACCCCGAAGTAAGCATCCTTGTATTGTTCGTAGACCATGTTGTCCCATTCATAGGCAATATCACGATCAAAGGACGCAGTGGTCGCAGATAGTTCCGCGAACCCAAGGTCACCGGTGACGGTCATGGCCACCTGGTACCAGTCATCCTCACGATATTCATCGAAAAACTTGGTCACCTTGAAGTCACCGAGTTCCGGATCGGATTCCCAAACCCCCTCCGTCTTGCTGTTCTGAACAATGCCCGCAAAAAGCACAGACCAGCGGTCGCTCACGTCCCACAGCGCTGATACGCGACCCCCTGACACCTCGTACACATTGAAATCGTCTTCGACTACGTCGGCGTTGTCCCCAAGTCCCGCAAGGTCGGAACCGAGAACGTTGTCAATGTACCCGCCTTCATGCGAAAAGAAACCCGCCGCACGCACGGCCAGCGAATTCCCAAGCGGCGGCAAATTCACCCAACCGCTCACATCGTAGCTCGGGTCGCCTTCTGAAGTGGCGGCGACATAGGCATCCATCTGTCCCGACCACCCATCGAAATTCGGCTTGTTGGCAATGATTCGCAAGGTGCCAGACTGTGAACTTGAGCCGAACAGGGTGCCCTGGGGGCCGGGCAGGGCTTCGATCCGTTCTATATCCACCAGCCAAGGATCGACTTGCTGCGAGTTGGTGGTCAGAGGCTGCTCATCCAAGTACACGGCAACGGTGCTATCCGTTCGGTACTCCGAGGAGCCTGTGGACACACCGCGAAACACCACCGAGTTTCGCCCCGGGACACTATTGACCAGCGCGACGCTAGGCAGGGCATCTATGTACTCCTTCATATCACGCGCACCCAAGCGCTCAAGCTTGTCTGTGGTAAAGACTTCAATGCTTTGCGCGACATCCTGCATGTTGGCTTCGCGCTTGGTGGCGGTGACAATGACCTCTTCTATGGTTCGAGAACGATCTTCATTCTCTTCAGCCGAAGCTGACATTGGCACCTGCAGGGCGAGCAACATGGCTGCGGCAAAGGGACCCCAGCGGAAAACATCTATGGCCAGCAGCGCGGCGGCCATCAAACTTTTCAAGGTTGGACGAGATTCCGGCATCCTCTGGTATTGCGAAGACGCTCCCTTGTGCGGGCATGGGTTGTCCATCACACCCCCCTTTTGAATACACGAATACAATAGATTGTAATGCAGATGTTGAAAGTCTCAAAGCAAAAATCCAACAAAATCCCAAATATTCGCAGGCCAGCCCTGTGCGACACTGTCACAAACCACGAGGAAGCCCCTATGTCAGTCCGCCTATTATGCCTACTGCTGGGCTGCGCCCTATCCCCTAGCTACGCTGCCGACCCCGCATCAGACGCCACGGATTTCCTGCCCAATCAGAGCGTGCACGTTCTTCGCGAGCAACATCGTCGTCTCCCGGCCAACGATATCTGGTGGACGCGAACTGGTGAGGACATGGCCTGGAACTTCAAGAATCTGAATCAACTCTTTCCCACCGTCACGGTGCATAGGTTCGGAGCCGTCAGCGAGCTTGCATCGGCCCCGAATCCAGACATAGCAAGCTACGAAGTTGAGACTCCCAGCGGTCCCATGCCCTTTGAATCGTTCATCGAAAGCGAATACTCGACCGCGCTCGGAGTGGTGGTCGTACATAGGGGAAGCTTGGTGTATGAGCGCTACGTGCGCATGAGAGATTATGAGATGCCTGTGTACTGGTCGGTGGCGAAGGCCTTTGTGGGCATGCTGGTACGCATCCTCGAAGAACGCGGGCATATCCAAGTGAACCGAGCGATCGATCACTATCTTCCGACGCTCGAACGATCGAGCCTCGCTGGTATTCCCATACGCGCGATCCTCGACATGGCGAGCGGTCTCGATTGCGGCGATGAGTACGAAGACAGAACCAGTTGCTACTACCGCTACTCCATGTCCATTGGCGATGGCTTTCGAACGCCCGACGCCCCCGACAATCCCTACGACTTTGCGGCCGAATTCAAAGCCGAGGTGCTTGCCGAACCGGGCACAATCTACTCCTATTCTGGATTCAATACCTTCGTGCTTGGCTGGCTCGTCGAAGAAGTCACCGGCCTGCCCTTCCAAGATGTGCTCGCTCGCGAGGTCTGGCGGCACTTGGGCGCTGAGTCCCACGCCGCTTATATCGCGCCACGTTACGGTATCGCCGTCACCCACGGAGGCTTCATAGCGCGTATGCGCGATGTCGCACGACTCGGGATGTTGTTCACGCCGAGCTGGCGGCGCGTTTCAGAGCACCCCGTCGTGTCCGCGCAACACCTGGAATTCCTCATGTCTGGCGGCAACCCATCACTTCGCTTTCAAGACACATTGCCCGCGGCAAAGGCACCCATTTGGGTGGACACCCTCTATCAATGGGACTCTGTGTACCCCAACGGCATTATCTTCAAAGGCGGGTGGGCCGGACAGGGACTCATCATCAATCCACGCTGGGATCTAGTGGTAGTGTTCACCAGTTACAACAAGGACGATGAAGCCAGTGAGATGGCATTGGAGCCCGTTTTGTGGAAAATGATCCACGAGTTGTACGGGCCTTGAAGACGCTCAATCCAACTTGCAGCGAGCATGACGACGTTATGGCAAGACTCGCGCCATCAACCTTTTTCCACGCGCCTCTAAAGTGCGCCTCTAAGTGATTGACCTTTCAATGAATCGTGGGTAGCATACCCTCCCTACTTGAAAAACTGGCGTCCGAGACGAAATTTTCACTAAGGGCGGCAGATGAGGAGCGAAGAAAAATGGCTGATAATTCACCAATCGGCGACTATGTACAAATGGATGCCGTGGATTGGGTTCCCTTCCCGCCAGGCCTTTGTCAAGGTGAGATTACATGGAAGCTGCTGCACGTTTCCCCGGAGCAGGGCGCTTGGACCGCCATCTTTGACTGTAAGGCCGGGTCGTCTTTTTCCAAGCATATTCACATGGGTCCAGGCGAGTATTTTCTGACCAAGGGGCGCATGAACGTGCGCGGAGGTAGTGCGGAAGGCGGAGCGACCGCGGTGGCTCCCGGCTATGGCTACGAGGCCTGCAACGCCCAGCATGACCACACCGAATTTCCCGAGGACAGTGAGTTCTATATGACCTTCCTCGGCCCACTGAATTTTCTAGACGACGATGGAAACACAGTGGCGCTCGTCGGTTGTCAACAAGTTCTCGATGCTTGGAAAGCTTCATTAGACAGCTGACATTTTCAATCTTGCGCGAGACACCCCTTGCGTAAATGGTTCGCCGATATCCGGTAAGGAGGTTCCATGTCCCGGGATACCACCATCGAAGAAGGGCGCGTCGTAGCCTTGCCTGAAACAAAAGGTTACGTGATGAACCAAACCATGTTGCGGATCAAGGATCCGCAACGATCACTTGAGTTCTACACCGATGTGCTCGGCATGACGCTTATTAAGGAGTTCCGCTTTCCCGAAATGGAGTTTACTCTGTATTTCGTAGGCTATGTGACCGAGGACGACGAGCCGTTGCCCGAAGATGACCATGGCCGTGCCGCCTACGCGTTCCGCCAAAAGGCGCTGATCGAACTGACCCACAACTGGGGCACAGAAAGCGATGAGGGATTTGCCGGTTACCACAACGGCAACAATGATCCTCGTGGCTTCGGACATATTGGACTGTCGGTTCCGGACGTGCACGAGGCGTGCAGACGCTTCGAGGAATTGGGCGTTGAGTTTGTCAAACGGCCCAACGACGGCAAGATGAAGGGACTGGCTTTTATCAAGGATCCAGACGGATATTGGATCGAAATTCTTGAAGCTAAAAGTTGTGGCTCCATGGCCCTTTCCATGGGCGACGGATAGGGAACCCTAAGAGCGAATAATCGTGCGCGGAGCTGCCGATGGTGCGGCAGCTAGGGACAACAGGCGCGAGGCACTTGCCAGCACCCCCAATGTCGCAAGTGAATCAACAGCCGTGCTTCCCGTGCAATCCTCTCCTTGAGGTCTGTCCACGTCCAAACCAGGAGGCCCTGCTCTCGCAAAATCATGCAAAATCATTGATTTATTCATAATCTTATGGTATACGCACCTTCCATCCATGTGAGGGTCGCAATCATGCGGAATCATTTCACGGAACGTGCGTGGCTTGGCTTGATGTTGGGCTTTTCCACCATGGCCATCTTGTTGTCCCCCGAACGAGCAGCCATAGCCCAGGAAGGTGCGTCAGGAGAAATCGAAGAAATCGTTGTGACTGCGCGCAAGCGCGCGGAGAGCCTGCTGGAGATTCCAGAATCTGTTTCTGTCATCACTGGTGTCGATATCGACCGCCAGAACATCAAGGGCTTGGAAGATATCGGCTTTCTCGTGCCAAATCTCAATCTCTCCACTCGGCTCGATGGCTTTCCCAACGTTTCAGTGCGCGGCCTCGGCGCGTTCGGGAATACTCAAGGGGTCGGCTTCTATCTTGATGACGTGCAACTCTTCTCCGATGCATCCTCTCGGTTCGGCGACTTGGAACGCATCGAGGTGCTGAAAGGCCCGCAAGGAACGCTTTATGGAGGCAGCAACATCGGAGGAGCGGTAAAGTTCGTGAGTGCCCGTCCCGACCCTGACAGCATCTTTGGGCGGGTCAAAACCGTGGTCGGCGAACAAGGCATGGCCGACATTGAGGGAAGCATGAATATTCCTGTTGGTGATGGCAACTGGGCAGTGCGCCTCTTTGGGTTCGCTGTGACCAATGATGGCTATCTGAAAAACCCCAACCCCCCTCGCGTCAATGGTATCGCCGGCAGGAACGACTCCGACGTGGGGAAATCCGAGGAATCAGGGGCGCGCGTCTCGCTGTACGGCCCGCTCGGGGAGAATTTGATGGCCTATCTTTCTATTCGCGGGAACGAATACGAGGGGCCGAACAATACTTGGATTCGAGAATTGGATGAGAATAACTTACAGCATCCGAACACCGTGCCGTCTAGCACGAACCCGGTACACGAGCGCGAAACCACTTCGAGCATGGTTGAACTGGTCTGGTCCCTCGATGGTTACGACATCACTTCGGTCTCCTCTTATACGAGCACCGACAGTTACCGCTATTCCGACCTGGACCAGAAAGAAGAGTTCTTGCTGTCCTTGTTTCGTCCGGAAGAGATGGACGTGCTGACGCAGGAAATTCGCTTTACCTCCACCGGCGACGGAAGCTGGCAGTGGTTGGGAGGAGTGTATTACTCGAGCTACGACGAGAAGATGGATTCAGATTTGATTTGGTATAACACCGTCGTTCACACCAATGGTGGCCTTACAGGCCCCCTCGCCTGCGCCGCGGGACTCGATACCTGTTCGGGCGTTTGGGCCGGTGAATCCGATCTCACGGAAGCAGAGGAGCGGAACAAGTTTGTGTTGACGCCGTTCGAAAAACGAGAGCGGGACAAGCGCCATCTTGCCGGATTCATTAACGCAAATTATGTGACCGGAGATTGGGAATTGGGAGTGGGCCTGCGGGCGGACCGCTGGAAAAACGACACGCTGCGTTTCAGCACCAACCATGAGGGAAGTTCCGGGTCAACGGAATTTCTCCCGCGATTATCTATTACTCGATGGCTCGCTGAAGATTCAATGCTGTATGGAACATTTTCTCGCGGCTATGAACCGGGCGGATTCAACATCAGCGAGGATGTGCCCGATCAGTTGGTGCCATTTGATTCCGAAGAGGCCGTGAGCTATGAGGCTGGCTGGAAAGGCCGTTTGATGGGCGGCCGCGTCAACGCCTCGGTAGCGGCATACTACATTGATTACGATAGCCGACAGATCGAAACGCAAGTGCCCGCTGCCGGCGCAGGGATCGTGGAGTTGATCAACAACGTTGGCGACTCCAAGCAGTTCGGGCTGGAATTTGATGTCAGGGC